>JAYUHJ010000026.1:0-2552 GCA_043767065.1 Hyphomicrobiales bacterium
GTAATCGTATCGCCGACATAGACCGGCTTGATCCATTTCAGGTTCTTGAAGCCGGGAGAGGGGCCGATGTGGGCGGATTTTTCACCGCGTGTAGTCATCTCGGCGTCGAGGTGCCGGTTGTGCAGCACCAGCAGGCGCATGTGCACCGCCGCCGTATGCCAGCCCGAGGCGGCGAGCCTGCCGAAATGCGAGCGTGCCGCCGCTTCCTCGTCGAGGTGGAACGGCTGCGGGTCGAAGCGGGCGGCGAATGTCTTGATGTCGGGTGCGGTGAACGTGTAGCTGCCGATCTCGCGCTGGTCGCCGATGACGATGTCCTCGAAGAAGCGCATCGCTCACGCGCTCCTGCGGCCGAACATGTGCGTATGCACCTCGTGCGCGACCTTCTCGCCGTGCTGATTGAGGACCTCGATCTGGAGCCGCGCCAGGCCCATTTCGGGACGCGACTTCGATTCGCGCTTGTCCAGCACCGTGATCCGCACCGAGATCGCGTCGCCCGGCCGCACCGGCTTGAGCCAGCGCATTTCCTCGATGCCGGGCGAGCCCATGGAACTGGAATTCGCCAGCATTCCATCGGCGAGCAGCCGCATCATGATGACGCAGGTGTGCCAGCCCGAGGCCGATAGCCCGCCGAGCATGGTCAGGCGCGCGGCGTCCTCGTCGAGATGCATCGGCTGCGGGTCGTACTCCGACGCGAAGGCGATGATCTCCTCGCGCGTGACCGTCTTCGGCCCGTGCGTCTCGGTATGGCCTTCGGCGAAGTCCTCGAAATAGCGCATGGTTTGAATTGGCAGAAGCGTTTGGGATCGGTCAAGGGTTGCTCGATGGCGTTCCCCGGCCGACCCCGGACTTGATCCGGGGGAGAGCCGGGGTCCAGGGCTACAGGCGATTGCGCTTGCCGTCCTGGACCCCGGGTCTCGCGCGGTATCGCTACGCGAGCCGCGCTCGCCCGGGGAACGTCAGGTCGCAAAGCGGAAGTAGAGGATGTCGCCGTCCTGCACCACGTAGTCCTTGCCCTCGACGCGCATTCGCCCCGCGTCGCGCGCGCCGGCTTCGCTGCCATAGGCCACATAGTCGTCATACGAAATGGTCTCGGAGCGGATGAAGCCCTTTTCGAAATCGGTATGCACGGCGCCCGCGGCCTGCGGCGCCTTGGCGCCGCGCACGATGGTCCAGGCATGGGTGAACTTGGGGCCGACCGTGAAGAACGTGACGAGGTTCAACAGCGCGTTTCCGGCGCGGATCATGCGGTCGAGGCCCGGCTCGTTGAGCCCGACCGCCACCAGGAATTCTCCCCGCTCATCCATCGGCAGCACGGCGATTTCCGCTTCGATCTTGGCGGAGATCACGATGGTGCCGGCGCCTTCGGCTTTTGCCTTGGCCTCGACTTGCTTGGAGAGCGCGTTGCCGGTGGCGGCCGCGGCTTCGCCGACGTTGCACACATAGAGCACGGGCTTGGCGGTGAGGAGATTGAGCATGCGGAACTCGCGCTCCTCGTCCTCCTTGCGCTCCAGCATGCGCGCCGGCTTGCCATCGGAAAGCAGCGCGACGACGCGCTGCACGAGATCGAGCTGGATCATGGATTCTTTGTCGCCGCCACGCGCGCGTTTGTTCAGCGCATCGACGCGCTTTTCCAAGCTCTCGAGATCGGCCAGCATCAGCTCGGTCTCCGCCGTGGCTGCGTCGGCCAAGGGATCAATACGGCCCTCGACGTGCGTCACGTCGCTGTCCTCGAAGCAGCGCACCACGTGGGCGATGGCGTCCACTTCGCGGATATGCGCGAGGAACTGGTTGCCGAGGCCTTCGCCCTTGGAGGCGCCGCGCACCAGCCCGGCGATGTCCACGAAGGTGAGCCGCGTCGGCACGATCTCGGCCGAGCCCGCGATCTTGGCCAGCACCTCGAGTCGCGGGTCGGGCACCGCCACGTCGCCCACGTTCGGCTCGATGGTGCAGAACGGATAGTTCGCGGCCTGCGCCGCCGCGGTCTGCAGCAGCGCGTTATAGAGGGTCGACTTGCCGACGTTCGGCAGCCCGACGATGCCACACCTGAATCCCATGCTGGTTCAGGCCGGCGGTGTGTCGGGTTGGGCCGGGCGGAAGCCCTTGGCGGCGAGCGCGAGATGCACCCGGTTCTGGAATTCCTCGGGCCGGCGCGTGACCAGGCATTCGACCGCGTCCGTGATCGCTTCGATGGCGGCCTCGACCCAGGGCCGCTCGTCCTTCTCGAAGTTCATCAGCACATAGGCCTCGACTAAATCCTTGTCCTCGGGCCGCCCCACGCCGACGCGCACCCGCTGATAGTCGTTGCCGCAATAGGCGCTGATCGAACGCAGGCCGTTATGCCCCGCATTGCCGCCGCCGGTCTTCACCCGCACCTTGGCGGGCGGCAGTTCGATCTCGTCGTGGAACACCGTCACGTCGCTGAGCTCGATCTTGAAGAAGTTCTGGGCTTCGGCAACCGCGCGGCCGGATTCGTTCATGAAGGTCATGGGTTTCAACAGCAGAATCCGTTCGCCCGCGATCTCGCCTTCCGCGGTCTCGCCGTGAAAACGCCG
>JAYUHJ010000027.1:0-6032 GCA_043767065.1 Hyphomicrobiales bacterium
CTATCCCGGCACCGGCGCGGCCTCCGAGCGCGGCGAGCACGACAACATCGTCAATGCGCCGCTCTCCGCCGGCAATGGCGGCCCAGAATTCCGCGCCGCCTTCGAGCGCAGGATTCTGCCGCAGCTCGAAATCTTCAAACCCGAATTCGTGATCGTATCGGCCGGCTTCGATGCTCACGCGCGCGATCCGCTGGCCAACCTGAACCTGCTCGAAAGCGACTTCGCCTGGGTCACCGAGCGGCTCATGGAAGTCGCCGATAAGTACGCCAAGGGCCGGCTCGTCTCGACGCTGGAAGGCGGCTATGACCTGCAGGGCCTATCCAATTCCGCTGCCTTCCATGTTCGCACCCTGATGCGGGGATGATCGTGTCCCGGCCAAGCGAGCGCGTGAACGCGCGAGCGCGAGCCGGGACCCAGGGGCCGTAATTTCCTGAGTGAGTGGCCCTGGACCCCGGCTCTCGCTCGCGAGGGCTCGCTCGGCCGGGGAACCGATGCTAGAAACGGACGATGGCAAAAGAAACCAAAGATTCGAACGCCGACGTCGCGGCCCTTGCCTTCGAGAAGGCGCTGGCGGAGCTCGAGGCCATCGTGCAGCGCCTCGAAAAAGGCGATGTCGCGCTAGAAGAATCCATCCGCATCTACGAGCGTGGCGAGGCGCTGAAGCGGCGCTGCGAAGCGCTGCTGCGCGAGGCCGAGGCCCGCGTCGAGAAGATCACCCGCGACGCGGCGGGCAAGCCGACGGGCACCGAGCCGCTCGATCGCGATTGAGGCGTCCATGAGCTTCTTCCCCGGCAAGGATCCCGCGTCCGGCGACCGCTTCGCGTGCGATGCGCTCGAACTCGTCGTGGTTCCGCGCAGCGTCGATCTCGGCGATTTCGAAGTGCGCCGCGCGCTGCCGCATACCAGCCGCCGCACCGTCGGGCCGTTCGTGTTCTTCGATCATTTCGGTCCGGCCGTGTTCAAGGCCGGCAACGGCCTCGACGTGCGCCCGCATCCGCACATCGGCCTCTCCACGCTCACCTATCTCTACGACGGCGAGATCACGCATCGCGACAATCTCGGCGTCAATGCCGCGATCCGCCCGGGCGAGGTGAACTGGATGACCGCGGGCCGCGGCATCGTGCATTCCGAGCGCACCGCGCCCGAACGCCGCCACGGCGGCGAGCCGCTGCACGGCCTGCAGTTCTGGGTCGCCATGCCGCGCAGCCATGAGGAGATCGCTCCGAGCTTCGCCCATCTCGACGGCACGGTGCTGCCGACGATCGAAGCCGAGGGCAAGAAAATTCGCGTCGTAGCCGGCGCGCTGTTCGGCATTCGCTCGGCGCTCGAAACCTTCACCGAAACGCTGTTCGCCGACGTGACGCTCGCCGCCGGCGCGTCGCTGCCGCTCGATGCCGAGTACGAGGAGCGTGCGGTCTATGTGTCGTCGGGCGAGATCGACGTCGCCGGCGACCGCTTCGGGACCGGCCGGCTCCTGGTCTTTCGGCCCGGTGACAAGGTCACGCTCAAGGCCGTGACGCCGGCCCGCGTCGCGCTCGTCGGCGGCGCCGTGCTCGATGGCCCGCGCTATGTGTGGTGGAACTTCGTCTCCTCGCGCCTGGAGCGTATCGAGCAAGCCAAGAACGAATGGAAGCTCGGCCGTTTCGGCAAGGTGCCGGGCGACGAGATCGAATTCATTCCGCTGCCGGATACTCATCCTGAAGACCATGCCGAAGCGGCCAAGGACAACCCGCTTTGAGCGAGCCGCGTGTGATACGTCGCCGGCATGTGTTCTATGTCTGCGGCTACGATCCGCAGGGCGCGGCCGGTTACTATCGCCTGTTCAAGCGCGAGCTGGAACGGTTCGGCCGGCTATGGCCGGTCCGCACCAAGTTGTCGGAGCTCGCTATCGACTCCGACGATCTCGCTCACTGGAACATCGGCGTCGCCGGGCCCAACTGGAACGTGGATGTACGCTACGAGTTCCTGCGTCTGGAGGAATTCGTCCGCGCCAATATGCGGGTGCCGATCGCGCTGCAAATCCCGAGCATTCTGTGGTGGGTACTTGATGATCTTCTGACCGGCACCTCCATTCGTATAGCGAGAGCGTCCTGGCGCTTTGGCGCGCTCATCATCGGTATCCAATTGGCGTTCATCGCCTGGATCGCTTTGCCCGTTTGGGCCGGTTGGCTTGCGGGGCGCGAACTCGCTCCGCGCTTCGATCTGCCGGTCTGGGCAGCGACTGCGCTTGCCGTCGCTGTGACGATTGCGGCGTTCCTCGCCTTGCGGCCGCTCGCCCGCCGCTGGTTTCTGACGCAAATTCCGAACGGCTGGATCCGCTTGCGCCGCTACGCGCGCGGCGAGCCGACCGGCTTCGACCGGCCGATCGAAGTCTTCGCCGCGCGCCTGGTGGAAGCGGCGCGCGCCGGGCAGGCCGATGAGCTGCTCGTGATCGGCCACAGCGGCGGCGGTGCAATCGCACTTAGCGTTGTCGCGCGCGCACTCGAACTCGACCCCGATCTCGGCCGGCATGGTCCGCGCCTGGTTCTTATGACCGCGGGATCAGTCATGCCGGCCATCGCGCTCCATCCGCGATCGAAGTACTTGCGGGAGACGATCCGCCGGCTTGCGGTTGAACCCTCGCTCACCTGGGTCGATTGCCAGGTCCGGATCGACCTCTGCAACTTCGCGGATTTCGATCCGGTCTCGGGGCTCGGCATCGATGCGGGTCCCGCGCGCTGCAATCCGGTGGTGCTGCCGGTACATTTCCGCAAGCAGCTCAGCCCCGAAACCTACGCGCTAATTCGCTTCAAGATCTTCCGCATGCACTATCAATACATCATGGCGAACGATCTCCGCGCGTCGTACGATTATTTCCTCTATTGCTGCGGTCCGGCCCCGATCGAGGACTGGGGGACGAGAGCAATCGAAAACTTCGCATGCTTCGGCGAAGACGGCTCGTTCACGCCATTGGTGGCGACGGCCAAGCCCGGCCTCGTCTCCTTGCGGGAACCGCGATGAGCGCAGCTCTGATACGCCGCCGGCATGTGTTCTATGTCGAAGGTTATGATCCGCAGGGCGCGAGCGGCTACTACTCGCTGTTCCGGCGCGAGTTCGAACGCTTCAAGAAGCTGTGGTCCCTTCGCGGTTCGGTTTCGGAGCCTGAACAGGACGCGCATGCGCACGCCACGAGCTGGATGGTCGAAGCCGAGTCGCCGAACTGGCGGGTCGATGTGACCTACGAGTTCCTGGATTGGGGCGACATCGTCGGGCGCGACCTTCGGCACTCGATGCTCTGGCGTCTGCCGCAGGTGCTTCTGTGGCTGGCGAGTTATCTGGTGACCGGCGCGCTGTTTCGCATTGTCTGGCGATCGTGGCGCTTTTCGATGTTCCTCGTAGGCTCGTTCGTGTTGTTGGCGATTTGGTTGGCCATTGCGGCGCTCGGCGGCAGGTATGTCTGGCGAGTCCTGTCCGAAACACTGAATGTCACGCCCGTGCTTTCGATCCCAGCCGGCGTAATCTGCGGATTCCTGATTTTTTTATCGCTGCAGTGGGTCGCCGACCGCATGTATGTCGCGCACCTCGTCAATGCTTGGCTCTTCCTATACGACTACCTTCGGGGCCTTCGTCCGGACTTCGAACGGCGCATGGACGCTTTCGCGGCGCGTTTGGTTGCGGCCGTCCACGCCGGCGAGGCCGACGAAATCCTCGTCGTCGGCCACAGCGGCGGTACCCTTTCGGCGCCGATCATGGTGGAGAAGGCGCTGGCGCTCGATCCGCAGCTCGGACGGCGCGGGACGCGCGTCGTGCTGGTGACGCTGGGCACGGTCATCCCCCTTGTCACCGCGCATCCGCGAGCGAAAGGCCTGCGCGACATGCTGGCCCGACTTGCGCACCAGGACGGCATCCGCTGGGTCGATTTTCAGTCGCGGCAGGATAGTTTGAATTTCTTCGCGGCCGATCCTACGAAGGATTCGGGAATCGGCGTCTATCCGCCGGCCGCCAATCCCATCATTTTTCACGTTAACCTGAGGGCGCTATTGCTGCCCGAGACCTTCGAAAGGTTCCGCTGGGATTTTTTCCGCGTCCATTTCCAGTTCATCATGGCCAACGACCGCCCGGCCCGCTACGACTATTATCTCTTCCTCTGCGGACCTATTCCGCTGATGTTCTGGCCGCGGAATCGGCGTCCGACCGACGAAGTATTCGGCCCCGATGGTTCACTGAAGCTGGACATCTCTGAGCTTCGAGTCTGACTGCATTACGAAGGTTTGACGCGGCGCGCGTTGCACACACTGGCACCATTGTGTAAGCCTCGGCCGATCACGGGAACCTGCGGAAATTGCGCGTGCCGGACACCAAGACGCCGCTTCTCGATTCCATCCAAGTGCCTGCGGATCTCCGCCGGCTCGAGCCGAAGCAATTGCGCCAGCTCGCCGAGGAGCTGCGCATCGAGACCATCGACGCGGTCTCAGTCACCGGCGGCCATCTCGGCGCGGGCCTCGGCGTCGCCGAGCTCACGGTCGCCCTGCACTATATCTTCGACACGCCGCGCGACCGTCTGATCTGGGACGTCGGCCACCAGGCCTATCCGCACAAAATCCTCACTGGACGGCGCGACCGAATTCGCACACTCCGGCAAGGCGGTGGGCTCTCCGGCTTCACCCGCCGCGCCGAGAGCGAATACGACCCGTTCGGCGCCGCCCACGCCTCGACCTCGATCTCGGCCGGACTCGGCATGGCGGTGGCGCGCGATCTCAAGGGCGAGAAAAATCACGTCGTCTGCGTCATCGGCGACGGCGCGCTTTCGGCCGGCATGGCCTACGAGGCGATGAACAACGCGGGCGCCACCAAGACGCGCCTGATCGTGATACTGAACGACAACGACATGTCGATCGCGCCGCCGGTCGGCGCCATGTCCGCCTACCTCGCGCGGCTGATCTCCGGCCGCACCTATTCGCGTATGCGCGACACCTGGGAACGGGTCGGCAGAAGGCTGCCGCGGCGCCTGGAGCAATTCATCCATCGCGCGTTCGAGCACGGCGTCGGCGTCGTAACCGGCGGCACGCTGTTCGAAGAGCTGGGTTTCGCCTATGTCGGTCCGATCGATGGGCACAATCTCGATCACCTGCTGCCGGTTCTGAAAAACGTGCGCGACAACGAGAAGGGGCCGACGCTGGTCCATGTCGTAACGCAAAAGGGCAAGGGCTATCCGCCGGCCGAGAATTCCGCGGACAAATTCCACGGTGTCGTGAAGTTCGACATCGCCACCGGCGCCCAAGCCAAGGGCAAGGCGGCCGCGCCCGTCTATACCAAGATCTTCGCCGAGAGCCTGATCAAGGAAGCGCGCAAGGACAGCAAGATCGTAGCGATCACCGCGGCGATGCCCGCCGGCACCGGGCTCGACCTGTTCGCCCGCGAGTTCCCTAACCGCACGTTCGATGTCGGGATCGCCGAGCAGCACGCCGTCACGTTCGCCGCGGGACTTGCCGCCGAGGGCTTCAAGCCGTTCGCGGCGATCTATTCGACCTTCCTGCAGCGTGCCTACGATCAAGTGGTGCACGACGTGGCGATCCAGTCGCTGCCGGTGCGCTTCGCGATCGATCGCGCCGGCCTGGTCGGCTCGGACGGCCCGACGCACGCGGGCGCGTTCGATCTGGCTTATCTCACGTGTTTGCCGGGCTTCGTCGTCATGGCCGCGGCCGATGAGGCGGAGCTCGTGCACATGGTGGCGACGGCGGCTGCGATTGGCGACCGGCCGAGCGCGTTTCGTTATCCGCGCGGCGAGGGGACCGGGGTTGCGATGCCGGTCGAAGGAAAACCGCTTCCGATCGGCAAAGGTCGCGTGCTCCGCGAAGGAACCAAAGTCGCGTTGCTCTCGCTCGGCGGCCGGCTCGCCGAGTGTCTTATCGCCGCCGACGAACTCGCAGCCCTCGGGCTTTCGGCGACCGTCGCCGATGCGCGCTTCGCCAAGCCCTTGGACACCGATCTGATTCTGCGGCTCGTGCGCGCGCACGAGGTGCTGATCACTATCGAAGAAGGCGCGGGCGGCG
>JAYUHJ010000028.1:0-2551 GCA_043767065.1 Hyphomicrobiales bacterium
GCTAGAAACGACCTAGTGCGCGACATTTGTGCGCTCTCCTGTATGAGTGACCGCCTTGCGGCGGCTCGTAACGGGTGCACGGTAGGAGCCGGTTTCTGAACGCTGACTGAATAGCGCTGGCGGCCAAGAGGCGGAGTAACGGATTGCGCGTCGATCTATTCGACTACCAATTACCTGCGGACCGCATCGCGCTCCGGCCCGCATCGCCGCGCGACGCGGCGCGGCTGCTCGTGGTGCGGCCGGGTGCGGCCGCCGAGATCGAGGATCGTACGCTTCGCGACCTGCCCGAATTCCTGCGCCCCGGCGACGCGCTTGTGCTGAACGACACCAAGGTGATCCCGGCGCGGCTGGAGGGCGTGCGCACGCGCGAGGATGGCGCCGCCAAGATCGAAGCCACACTGATCGAGCGGCGCGGCGCGGACTCCTGGCTGGCGCTGGTGAAGCCCGCCAAACGTCTGCAGCCCGGCGACCGCATTCGTTTCGGATACGAAGGCCGCGTGTGCCTGCTCGGCAATCTCGACGCCATTGTCGAGGAGAAAGGCGAGGGCGGCGAGGTGCTGCTGCGCTTCGATTTCCACGGACCGGCGCTCGAGGAGGCGATCGAAACGCTCGGCCACATTCCGCTGCCGCCCTACATCGCCTCGCGCCGCGCCGACGACGAGCGGGACCGCACCGACTACCAGACCGTCTATGCCGCCAACCCGGGCTCGGTCGCCGCGCCCACTGCGGGCCTGCATTTCACACCGGAACTACTCAATCGCATCGAGGCGAAAGGCGTTCTCGTGGCGCGCGTGACACTGCACGTCGGCGCCGGAACGTTTCTCCCCGTGAAGAGCGAGGACACCGCGGCCCATCGCATGCACCCGGAGCACGGCGAGGTCTCCAAGGTCACGGCCATCGTGCTGAACGATGTGCGCGAGCGTGGCGGCCGCATCGTCGCGGTCGGCACCACGGCGCTGCGGCTGCTCGAATCTGCGGCCGGCGAGGAGGGCGGGCTTAGGCCGTTCAACGGCCCGACTTCGCTCTTCATCACGCCCGGCTACAAGTTCCGCGCCGTGGACGCGCTGCTCACCAATTTCCACCTGCCGCGCTCGACGCTGTTCATGCTGGTCGCGGCTTTTTCCGGTCTGGAGCGCATGCAGCGCGCCTATGCGCACGCCATCGGCCAAGGCTATCGCTTCTATTCCTACGGCGACGCCTGCCTGCTATTTCCCGAGGCCTGAGAACAATCGATCGAATAATTCGCGGGCTCCCTGCGGCATGCGGATACGAAAGTCGTTTCGCAGCACCGCTGCGAGCTCTTCCGGCGTCTTCAATGTGCGCCGCTCGATCCGTCCGTCGGCGTGGTGGATCCTGAGATCGTTGTTGAACAGGCCGTAGCGGCAATCGCCGACCGGGCGCGCCACCATCAGGCCCTGTGTGAAAATCGACGCGGGATTGGTGGACGTGAACCAGTTGGCGACTTCCCAATCGGCGGGCGTCTGCTCTTGCAATGCAAGCTGAAAAATCGGCGCCCATTGCTGGCCGAGTTTTGCCTGCAACTGAAATTCGTCGCCGACGCGGATCAGCCGATGCAGCCCGTGCGGCGTCGCTTGCTCGATATCGGGCGCCAGGCGCAGCGGCGCCGTAAGCGTCAGTCGGCCGAACCCTACGTCGGCGATGAATCGTCCTTCCGGCAGATCGATCCGAAGCACCATGTGATAGCGTGGAGTGGTCGTGCCGGGCGGCACGTTCCATTGCACCCGCGCGGCGAGCGTAGCGATCGAAAAACCCAAGGCCTTCAGCACGCCCGCAAACAAAGTGTTCTGCTCGTAGCAATAGCCGCCGCGCCCCTGGTCCACGAGCTTGGTCGCGAGCGCCTTCAGCCCCAGCGGCACGGGCCGCTTCATCAGGGGATCGAGGTTCTCGAATGGAATAGCGACCGGATGCAGCAGGTGCAGCGCTTGCAGCGTCTCCAGCGTTGCGGCCCTGGGCCCTGAATAGCCGATGCGGGCGAAATACGAATCCAGATCGATTGCAGCCATGGCAACAACGTATCAAGCGAGGTCTATAATGTCAGCGTTGGAAGGGGGAGCGCCATGAAATACGTTCGCGTCTCAGCCGAAAACACCGAGAATAGTGACGAATACCCTTTGAGCTTCGATCTGCTGCTCGACGACAAGGGCAAGGCCGCCGGCGAGTTCTACATGTACGGCCTGTCGGGCCGGCCCGAGAATGACGGCCAGTGCTATCCGTTCGCGCTGGTGGCCGACGGCAGCATGGACTACGGCGCCTCCTACGAAAACGAAGAGGACCGCTGGTGGCAGACCGACCTGCGCGAGAAGAAGATCGAGATGAGCGCCGCGTTCAAGGTGATGTCGAAGGAAACCGAATACGACTACACAATCGTCAAGATCGATAACCTTGGCGAGTAATTCCGACTTGTTCCGCTTTTCCATCCTCGCCGCCGATGGCGCCGCGCGCCACGGCGAGATCGAAACTCCGCGCGGAAAAATCCGCACGCCCGCCTTCATGCCGGTCGGCACCGCCGCGACCGTCAAGGCCATGCTGC
>JAYUHJ010000029.1:0-6023 GCA_043767065.1 Hyphomicrobiales bacterium
GATCGCCGATAGCGGGGACAAGACGCGCGCGGCGATCGCCTCACGGCTCGCCGCGAATATCTACAAGCTCAAGATTCTGAGAGAGAACATCGAGGACGAGAAGCACAACACCACGCGCTTCATCGTGCTTTCGCGCAAGGCCAAGTGGGCGACGCGCAATACCCGGAACGTCGTCACCACTTTCGTGTTCGAGGTGCGCAACATTCCGGCCGCGCTCTACAAGGCGCTCGGCGGGTTCGCCACCAACGGCATCAACATGACCAAGCTCGAGAGCTATATGGTCAGCGGCAGCTTTGCGGCCACGCAATTCTACGCCGATGTGGAAGGCCATCCGACGGATCGCGGGCTCGAACTCGCGCTCGATGAGCTGAAATTCGTTTCCCGGCCGAAATCGCTGAAAATTCTCGGCGTCTATGCGGCGCATCCCTATCGGAAAGCGGCCGCGGCCAAGGCGGGCTAGCGAAGACTACTCGCCCAAAACTACTCGCCTAAGACTGCTCGCTTAAGACCGCCGGCCCGCGCTCCACATAGGCGCGGATCAGGTGGTGCGCGATCGCGATCGGCGGCGGCACGAAGAGATCATTCGGGTGTTGGCGCGCGAGCATCTGCGCGGCTTCGGCGCGCGAAAACCAGCACCCGTCCTCGAGCTCGTTGCGGTCGATTTTCAAGTGAACCGCGCTCGCCTCGGCGTGGCAGCCGATCATCAGCGACATCGGAAACGGCCAGGGCTGGGAGGCGAAATAGCGCACGCGGCCGACCGTGACGCCGGCTTCCTCGAAGGTTTCGCGGCGCACCGCGTCCTCGATCGACTCGCCGGGCTCGATGAATCCGGCAAGGCACGACCACATGTTGCCCGGGAAGCGGGCCGAGCGGCCGAGCAGGCAATTGTCCTTGTCGATCGCGAGCATGATCACGCACGGATCGGTGCGCGGGAAATGCTGCGCGCTACAGGCGGGGCAGTCGCGCCGCCAGCCCGCCTCGGAATTTTTCGTCGGCGCGCCGCAATTGGCACAAAAGCGATGCCGTGCGTGCCATGCCATCAGGGCCTTGGCCGCGGCGATGGGTCCGAGCAGGTCGTCGCTGACCAGCGCCTTCATCGCAACATTACGCAGATCGGAGACGAGAAAATCGGCGCTGCCCTCGAGTTTCGCCGCGTCCGCCGCCGCAAGGGCATGGGCGAAATGCGCGGCTTCGCCGTGGAGACCGATCAAGATCGTCTCCGGCGCGGGACCGAGCTTTGCCGCGTCGGCCGGCGTGAACAGCGGATCGAGCTTGCCGTTTTTCTGTGCGAGCACGATGCGCTCGCCGGAAATCACGTAGGTGCGCGCGTCGGGGCGCGCATAGGCGCGCGCGACGAAATCGGCGTCGCTTCGCCGCTCGGCGGCGCGGTCGAGCCGCGAGCCAGCATAGGCGAGATATGGCGGCGGGCCGAGTGTTATGTTGCGATCGGACATGGGAAATTGCGGCGGGACGCTCGCACGCGGCGTCTGCGCGTGCAACTAGGCGAAGCCGAAGCCGTGCTTGAGCTTGCTCACGATCGCGTCGCGCGCCGCGGGCTCATAGGGCACGCGCTCACCGGCGCCCCAGACCGTGCCGGTGCCGGCGATGTCGTCGGCGAAGCGGGCGATGACGTGGATATGGAGCTGATGCACGATGATGCCGAGGGCGGCGGTGTTGAGCTTCTGGCATTTAGTCGCGGCCTTCAACACGTCCGAAGAGAGTGCGATCTCCTCGATCAGCCGAATGCGGTCGGGCGGCGACAGATCGGTGATCTCGACGAGGCCCGACTGGCGCGGGATCAAGATGATCCAGGGAAAGCGTCCATCGTCGCAGAGCCGCACGGCGCAAAGGGGTAGATCGCCGAGAGCAAAGGACTCCGCTTCGAGCCAAGGATCGATACGAAAGCGATGCGGCATGCCTCCCCTCGTTGCACAGCCTAAATCTGGATCGACCCCCGAGACAATGGCGGTGGACCGAAACCCGGGGCGCTTGCCATTGCAGTGCGAAGAGACGATAAAAGAGCGGGAGGTTGGCGGTGGACGAGCCACTCGCCAACCGGGTCAGGTCCGGAAGGAAGCAGCCCTAACGAGACCGGTTCGGGTTATCGGTCCAGCCTCCCACTTTCCTCCTCGATCGCGATCAGGCCGGCGCGGCCGCAGGCGATGCGAGCGCGCTGATCGACGCGGAATCGTGAGCCCATGGACGACTCCCCAGAGCGTGCCAACAAGCGCGGCGCCGAGAGCAGCGGGCTCTTGGACCGCGCTGCGGCGGACGGCTACCGGGTGCTGGCGCGTAAGTATCGCCCGGGCACCTTCGCCGAGCTGATCGGCCAGGACGCCATGGTGCGCACGCTCACCAACGCGTTCGCACAGGGCCGAATCGCTCAGGCCTATCTGCTCACCGGTGTCCGCGGCGTCGGCAAGACCACGACCGCGCGGATTCTGGCGCGCGCGTTGAACTACGAGCCCAAAGAGGCGGGCGGCGGCGGACCGACCCTCGACATGCCGGTGCTCGGCCGCCACTGCGAAGCGATCATGGAAAGCCGCCACATCGACGTGATCGAGATGGACGCGGCCTCGCACAACGGCGTCGACGACGTGCGCCAGATCAACGACGCGGTGCGCTACACGCCGGTTTCGGCGCGCTACAAGATCTACATTCTCGACGAAGTTCACATGTTCTCGAAGCCGGCGTTCAACGCGCTCTTGAAGACGCTTGAAGAGCCGCCGCCGCACGTCAAGTTCATCTTCGCCACCACCCAGGTCCGCGACATACCGGTGACGGTGCTGTCGCGCTGCCAGCGCTTCGACCTGAAGCGCGTCGAGGCCGACGCGATCGTAAAGCACCTCGCCGAGATCGCCGACAAGGAAAAGGCCAAGGCCGAGCCCGAGGCGCTGGCGCTGATCGCGCGGGCGGCCGAAGGGTCGGTGCGCGATGCGCTCTCGCTATTCGACCATGCCATCGCGCATGGCGGCGGCACGGTGAAGGCGGAAGAAGTGCGCACCATGCTCGGGCTGGCCGACCGGGCTCGGGTGATCGATCTGTTCGAGTCGCTGATGAAGGGCGACATCGCGGCGGCGCTCGGCGAATTCCGCGCGCAGTATGAGATCGGCGCCGATCCGGCTGTGATCCTCACGGACCTTGCCGAGTTCACGCATCTGCTCACCCGCTTCAAGGTGCTGCCGGCGACGGCGGAGGACCGCAGCCTGATCGAAGCCGAGCGCAAGCGCGGCCGCGAAATGGCGGCGGGGCTTTCGATCCAGACGCTTTCGCGCGCCTGGCAGATGCTGACCAAAGGCATTTTCGAGGTGCAGGGCTCGGGCAAGCCGGCGCAGGCCGCCGAAATGGTGCTGGTGCGGCTCGCCTATGCGTCCGATCTGCCGACGCCAGATGAAGCGTTACGCGCGCTGCGCGAGGGCGATGGCGCCGGCGGTGGCACCGGCGGTGGCGCTCCGCCCGCCGGCGCCAAGCCGTCCGATGGCGGTGCCCGGCTCTCGATTGCGGCGGACGGCGGCGGCGCCACAGCGCGCGCAATCCGGCAACCGGCCCGCGAGCCGGAAGCATCCGCCAAGGCGGCTCCCGTATTGGCGACGCTCGAAGACGTGGCGGCGCTTGCCGCGGCCAAGCGCGATATCAAGCTAAAGCACGCGGTCGAGAATTATCTGCGGCTGGTGCGCATGGAGGAGGGGCGCCTCGAAGTGGCGTTTATGCCCGGCGCGCCGTCGAATCTGGCGGGTGAGCTGGGGACCCGGCTCACCGAATGGACCGGCAGGCGCTGGTTCGTGACGGTTTCGCGCGAGGCGGGCGGCGAGACGTTGGCCGCCGCTGCTACGGCCGCGCGCGAGGCCAAGAAGCGCGACGTGCGCAGCGATCCCCTGGTCGAGGCGGTGCTGAAGCGTTTCCCCGGCGCCGAAATCATCGCCGTGACCAAGCCCGGCGCGGCCGATGCAACTCCGGACCTCGAAGCAAACGATCCCGACATACCGCCGCTCGACCCCGAGGATGAGCGCTGAGTCATGGCCGACCTCATGGGCATAAATGCCTGCAACGCCGCTACCGGAGACAGTTGTATCGCTAATGGCAGCGGTTGTCGTCGTGCCTGCCGTAATACCCACTACCCTAATTCCGGAGTTTCCGGATCCCACAACCGTGACTCTCGAAATGGTCGCTATTGCGCCGTCCTGAAGGTTAATCCCATTGAGATTATCGCGCAGCAAGGTGTCGATAATTCTTACTTTTGCGGCGGTGTTGACAACAATCCCGGAGTAAACACTCATGGGGTTGACGCCGGGAAAATTGGCAATGACACAATTTTCTATTGACAGACTGGCACCGGCGGTCATCACAATCCCGTTATCGCCACCCTGGCCATTGATGGTCAGGCCACGCAGAACCACGCTGACGCCCGGTGTGGCAATGGTGACGCCATTGGCACCCGGAAACACGGTAATACCCGCATAGACACCGGTGGGCGCTACGAGCGCAAGCGATTTGGTGATGGTGACACCGCCATAACCGCCGCTATCCAGCACCACCACTTCGCCGTTCGGATCGACGACAGTGGTGGCCGCCTGAAAGAAGCGGCAGGGGTTGGCGACGCTACAGTTGAACGAGGTGTTGGAATCCAATCCATAAGTAGCGACGTGCGCGCGCTGTACGGCATCGGCGCGACCGCTAACGAG
Organism: Hyphomicrobiales bacterium; assembly: GCA_043767065.1. Taxonomy (GTDB): domain Bacteria; phylum Pseudomonadota; class Alphaproteobacteria; order Rhizobiales; family Xanthobacteraceae; genus JAHFPN01. Next base: position 4,683 of record JAYUHJ010000029.1, read on the forward strand.
TGCGCACAACAGCGCGAATAACATGACAACGGAATGAGTACGGGACATGGCGATCTCCTGGTGGGTGAGATGCCTAGCATAATCCATCGGGCCAGATTTCACTTCAAGGCACGCATTCCTGACGCGGGCACCGGTGCAGATCCGGGTCACTTGGCCTGAAAACCGTAGCCTGGATGAAGCGCAGCGTAATCCGGGGAAATCGGCGCTAACGTCGTGAGACGGCCCCGGAATACGCTGCGCTTCTTCCGGGCTACAGGCTTTCCTGCAACGCCACTGGATTCCCGCTTTCGCGGGAACGACGACTCAGGCTGATTGATAAAATATCAACAGCTAGCATTGGCGAGCCTTTCCAGGCATTTTTGCCACAAACACCGCACCAGATGGCGATCTACGGATTTCGACTTACCTCCATCCTGAAATTTATCGCACGCGCCTAAGGTCACGCGCAATCTCCTCCGCCAGACGACCCGAAGCGAAGCCGTAGCCCGGATGAAGCGAAGCGTAATCCGGGGTCGTCACCACGCTGCCCCACAGCAAGCCCGGAAACAATGAAATCCGCAACACGTTCCCGCAATACGCTGTGCACCTGTGGGTGTTCACGCCGGGGTCGGGCCGGGAAAAGCGAATCGGGCCAACGCAACCCGGCGCACCACGCCTTTCTCCCCCAACGTCTCACATCGTGGGGACAGCGGTGATGGTCCCGGACGCGGTGGTGTTGTTATTGCGCACCGCGTTGTTGCCCGCGCTTTCGAAAACGCCACCTGCATTTACGAGACCATTGCCGTTATCGCTTACGGTATTACCGCTCGCCCACATCTTGCTGCCCACGTTAAAAGCCGCAATGCCAACATTGTTGTTCGAGATCATGTTGTTGCTGGCTGAAAGTGTCAAGGTGCCACCGAAATTGGACGCCACGATCACGCCGTAACCTCCGTTTCGAACGGCTCGGCTGTCGCGGACGGCGGCTTTCACCACGGCGGTTACATTGGTCGAATACGCGTAGACGCCATGACCGTTTCCATCCATAGTTGAGTCGGCGATGTCAGCAGTCGTGGTGATGCCGGCGACGCTTCCTCGCACATAGATGCCAGCGTCGCCGTGCCCGCTGATCGTGGCCCGCGTGACGGTGGCGCGCGGGCCGTCTTGAAGCCACAGGCCATAGATGCCGTTGTCGCGTATCGTCGTGTCCGTGACCCGCACGATGGCGGGGGTGTTCACGACGATGCCGTTCGACAGGTTGGAAATGACGCAGTTTTCGACTGTCAGCCTGGCGCCAGCGGTCATGTTAATGCCGATATTGCCGCCCTGGCCATTGATGGTCAATCCGCGCAGAACGACGTT
>JAYUHJ010000030.1:0-2548 GCA_043767065.1 Hyphomicrobiales bacterium
GTACTGCGTGGAGCTCTATCTCTGCGAGGCGGCGCCCAAGCTACGCGCGCGGCTGAAGCAGCGCTTCGCGCGGGTGCCGAGCATCCGGGTGATCTCGCCGGAGGAGCTGGACCGGCTGCCGGCCGTGAGCTTCGATCTGGTGATCGCGAACTCGGTCGTGCAATACCTCACGCGCGAGGAGTTCGCGTACCTGTTGCCGCTGTGGAAGAAGCGGATTCGGCTCGCCGGCCGCCTCGTCATCGGCGACGTGATCGGGCCGAACCAGAGCGCGGTCAAGGACGCGGTCGCGCTGCTTTCGTACGCGAGAAAGAACGGCTTCCTGCTCGCCGCGCTTTTCGGGCTGGTGCGTACCGTGTTCTCGCCCTACCGAAGCCTGCGCGCACGGCTCGGCCTGAGCCGGTATACGGAGGCTGAGATGATCCAGATCCTGCACGCGGCGGGGCTGAACGCCGAGCGCATGGGCCGCAATCTCGGCCACATTCAGAACCGCATGGCGTTCCGGGCGTCGCGGCAGCAATGAGTTGCAGCGCTCAATAGTACTGGCATTCCGCTTGGGTGCTGAAGAAGAAGATGTCCTGCTTTCCTCCCCGGAAACAGCCGCGCGCCCAGCGGCCGGAATAGACTTCGCCGGTTTCGGTCTCCAGCTTTCCGGTTCCTTCGGGCTTGTTGTCGCGGAACTCGCCCTCGAAGCGCTTGCCGTCCGACGTCGTAATGACGGCGAAGCCATGCAGCTTGCCCTTGATGAACTCGCCTTCGTCGGTTTCGACGTTTTTCCCGCTCTCGAACCATTTCAGGATACCGCGGCCATGGACGTATCCGTCCACGCATTTGCCGCTCCAGCGGATCGACTCGCCGTCCTGCATGTAGTTGCTCCAGGCCTTGCAGTCCGCGCGAGTATCGGTGACCCAACCCGACCTCTGCTGTTGCGCGTGAGCGACCGCGATCAGGCTGAATAGGAGGCATAGAACCGCGAGGCAGCGAGCCATTGAGGTCTTCCTTTTCTTTCCACACACAATATCCACCGTGCAAGGCGCGGTAAACACTAGCTTCCGTCTAGGGCGAATCTGGGCTAAGACCCTCGCGCCGCGGCGGGCCTTCGGCCCTCGGTCCGCGTAGGACGAGGACGCGCTGCCAGCGCGGCCTTTTTTTGTGCCCGAAGCGAGCCCGATGCCCAAACGGACCGACATCAAGACGATCCTGATCATCGGCGCCGGGCCGATCGTCATCGGCCAGGCATGCGAATTCGATTATTCCGGCACCCAGGCCTGCAAGACGCTCAAGGCCGAGGGCTACCGGATCGTCCTGATCAATTCCAATCCGGCCACGATCATGACCGACCCGGATCTGGCCCACGCCACCTATATCGAGCCGATCACGCCGGAGATCGTGGCCAAGATCATCGAGAAAGAGCGCGACGTGCTGCCCGGCGGCTTCGCGCTGCTGCCGACCATGGGCGGGCAGACCGCGCTCAACACGGCGCTGTCGCTGCGCAAGATGGGTGTGCTCGACAAATTCAACGTCGAGCTGATCGGCGCCACGGCGAACGCGATCGACAAGGCCGAGGACCGGGGATTGTTCCGCGATGCGATGAGGAAGATCGGCCTGGAGACCCCGCGTTCGCATCAGGTCAAGAACCTGCCCGACGCCTTGAAGGCGCTCGACGATATCGGGCTGCCGGCGATCATCCGCCCCTCGTTCACGCTCGGCGGCACCGGCGGCGGCATCGCCTATAACCGCGACGAGTTCCTCGACATCGTCGAGCGCGGCATCGACGCCTCGCCCACCAGCGAAGTCCTGATCGAACAGTCGGTGATCGGCTGGAAGGAATTCGAGATGGAGGTGGTGCGCGACAAGAAGGACAATTGCATCATCGTCTGCTCGATCGAAAACATCGACCCGATGGGCGTGCATACCGGGGACTCGATCACCGTGGCCCCTGCCCTCACGCTCACCGACAAGGAATACCAGGTGATGCGCGACGCCTCGATCGCGGTACTGCGCGAGATCGGGGTCGAGACCGGCGGATCGAACGTGCAGTTCGCGGTAGAGCCGGAGACCGGCCGGCTCATGATCATCGAGATGAACCCGCGCGTTTCGCGCTCCTCGGCGCTGGCGTCGAAGGCCACGGGCTTTCCCATCGCCAAGGTCGCGGCGCGGCTGGCGGTCGGCTACACGCTCGACGAAATCGCCAACGACATCACCGGCGGCGCCACGCCGGCCTCATTCGAACCCAGCATCGACTACGTGGTGACGAAAATCCCGCGCTTCGCGTTCGAGAAGTTCCCCGGCGCCGACCACGTGCTGACCACCTCGATGAAGTCGGTGGGCGAGGCCATGGCCATCGGCCGCACGTTTCGCGAGTCGCTGCAGAAGGCGCTGCGCTCGCTGGAGACCGGGCTCTCTGGCCTCGATGAGATCGAGATCGACGGGCTTGCGCTCGGCGACGACAAGAGCGCGATCCGCGCCGCGCTCGGCACGCCGACGCCCGACCGGCTCCTGATGGTGGCGCAAGCCATGCGGATGGGTTTCACCGACCAGGAAATCCACG
>JAYUHJ010000031.1:0-6009 GCA_043767065.1 Hyphomicrobiales bacterium
GGCCGATATCGTGGCTGAGCGCTACAAGGTTCCGCGCGAGGCGCAGGACGCCTATTCGCTGGAAAGCCAGCGCCGCACGGCCTCGGGCCAACAGGGCCGCAAGTTCGACGACGAGATCGTGCCGCTGTCGACCAAGAAGAGGAACGTGAACAAGGACACCAAGGAAGAAACGATCGAGGCGGTGACGCTCACCAGGGACGAAGGCAACCGGCCTGATACGAATATGGAGGGCCTCGCGTCGCTGAAGCCCGTGCGCGAGGGAAAATTCATCACCGCCGGAAATGCGAGCCAGCTGTCGGATGGGGCTTCGGCCTGCGTGGTGATGGATGCGAAGCTCGCCGAGAAGAAGGGGCTGAAGCCCTTGGGTACCTTCCGCGGCTTCGCCGTCGCCGGCTGCGAGCCCGACGAAATGGGCATCGGCCCGGTGTTCGCGGTGCCGAAGCTGCTGCAGCGCGCCGGGCTGAAGATGGACGACATTGATTTGTGGGAACTCAACGAGGCGTTCGCCAGCCAGGTGCTCTATAGCCGCGACCGACTCGGCATCCCGCAGGACAATCTCAACGTGGACGGCGGCGCGATCTCCATCGGCCATCCCTATGGCATGAGCGGCGCGCGCATGACCGGTCATATTCTGATCGAAGGGCGCCGGCGCAAGGCCAAGCGCGGCGTCGTCACTATGTGCATCGGCGGCGGCATGGGTGCCGCCGGCCTGTTCGAAATCCATTGAGCGACGGCAGGAGGAAAAAATGGATCTCCGCTTCACCCCCGAAGAGAACGCCTTCCGCGAGGAAGTGCGCACATTCCTCAAGGGCGCCCTGCCCGAGCCGATCCGCAAGAAGATGGTCGAGAGCCGCTCGCTGTCGAAGGACGACATCGTCACCTGGCAGCGCATTTTGAACAAAAAAGGCTGGGCAGTGACGAATTGGGCGAAGGAATGGGGCGGCACCGGCTGGACCCCGGTGCAGCAGCACATCTACCAGGAAGAGCGCGAAATGTTGCCGGCACCAGATCCGCTTCCGTTCGGCGTCAACATGCTCGGGCCCGTCCTTATCGCCTTCGGCACGGATGCGCAGAAGAAGCGCTTTCTCCCGCGCATCGCCAATATCGACGACTGGTGGGCGCAGGGCTTCTCGGAGCCGGGCTCCGGTTCGGACCTCGCCTCGCTCAAGACCACCGCCAAGCGGGACGGTGACTTCTATATCGTCAACGGCCAGAAGACCTGGACCACGCTGGCGCAATACGCCGACTGGATCTTCTGTCTGGTGCGCACCGAGGCAACGGCAAAAAAGCAGGAAGGCATCTCGTTCCTGCTGATCGACATGAAGAGCAAGGGCATCACGGTGCGGCCGATCCAGACCATCGACGGCGCCAGCGAAGTCAACGAAGTCTTCTTCGACGACGTGAAGGTACCCGTCGAAAATCTCGTCGGCCAGGAGAACAAGGGCTGGGATTACGCCAAGTTCCTGCTCGGCAACGAGCGCACCGGCATCGCGCGCGTTGGTATTTCCAAGGAGCGCATCCGGCGACTGAAAAGCCTCGCCGCGATCGAGCGCTCCGGCGACAAGCCGATGATCGAGGATCCTGCCTTCCGCGCCAAGATCGCCACGGTCGAGGTGGAGCTGAAGGCGCTCGAGATGACGCTGCTCCGCGTAATCGCCGATGAACGCACCCGGAAATCCAACCGGCCCAATCCGGCCTCCTCGATCCTGAAGATCAAGGGATCGGAAATCCAGCAGGCCATCACGGAGCTTGCGCTCGAGGTGGTCGGGCCCTTCGCGCTGCCTTACGAGCGCAACGAGGACGGCCGCCTCAAGAATGAGCCTTCGGACGGGCCGGAATGGGCGGCGCCGATCGCGCCGACCTATTTCAACTCCCGCAAGATCTCGATCTATGGCGGCTCGAACGAGATCCAGAAAAACATCATCGCCAAGGCCGTCCTGGGGCTCTGAAATATGGACTTCGAGTTGAGTGAGGAGCAGCGCCTCCTGAAAGAAAGTGTCGAGCGGTTGCTGACGGACCGCTACGAATTCGAAACGCGTAAGCGCTACATGGCCGAGCCCGAGGGCTGGAGCCGCGACATCTGGCGCCAATATGCCGAGCTCGGCCTCTTGGGCCTGCCGTTCGACGAAAAATACGACGGCTTCGGTGGCGGGCCGGTCGAGACCATGATCGTGATGGAGGCGTTCGGAAAGGCGCTCGCGCTTGAGCCGTTCTTTGCTACCGTCGTGCTCGGTGGCGGCTTCATCCGGCTCGGCGGCAGCGAGGCGCAGAAGAAGGAGTTGCTGCCGAAGATCGCCGACGGAAGCCTGCGTCTCGCGTTCGCGCAGGTCGAGCGGCAATCGCGCTTCGATCTTTTCGACGTCGGAACTGCGGCCAAGCGCGATGGCAATGGTTTCGTGATCGACGGGGCCAAGAGCGTGGTGTTGCACGGCGACGTGGCGGACAAGATCATCGTCAGCGCGCGCGTCTCCGGCGAGCGCCGCGACCACAAGGGCATCGGACTCTTCCTCGTAGACGCCAAGGCCAACGGCGTCTCGCGGCGCGGCTATCCGACCGTGGATGGGCTGCATGCGGCTGAAATTTCGTTCTCCAACGTGCGGGTCGGCGCCGATGCGGTGATCGGCGAGGCCGGGGACGGCTTGCCGCTGATCGAGCGCGTGGTCGATGCAAGCATCGCGGCGCTCGCGGCCGAGGCCATCGGCAACATGATGTCGATGCACGAGCTGACGGTGGAGTATCTGAAGACGCGGAAGCAGTTCGGCGTGCCGATCGGCTCGTTCCAGGTGCTGCAGCACCGGGCCGTCGACATGTTCGTGGCGCTCGAACAGGCGCGCAGCATGGCCTATTTCGCGACCATGATGGCCGAGGAGCCCAATGCCAAAGAGCGCAAGAAGGCGATCGCGGCGGCCAAGGTGCAGATCGGCCGCTCCGTGAAGCTCGTGGGCCAGCAGGCGATCCAGCTGCACGGCGGCATCGGCATGACCATGGAGTACAAGGTCGGACACTATTTCAAACGCGCGACCATGATCGATACCCTGTTCGGCGACGCCGATCACCACCTCGCGGAGCTTGCCCGGCTCGGCGGACTCGTTTCAGCAACCTGAAGGAGGCGCAGATGCTTTCTCCCACTCCCCGCGCGGAAGACCTGAAGAAGCGCGTCGCCGCCTTCATGGAAGAGCATGTGATGCCGGCCGAGCCGATCTATCACGAGCAGCTCGAAAAGGCCGCCGACCGCTGGGACGCGCCGCCGATCATGAACGAGCTGAAGCAGAAGGCGAAGGCGCAGGGCCTGTGGAACCTGTTCGTACCCAAGCACCAGGACCCCAACGCGCTCAGCAATCTCGAATACGCACCCCTGTGCGAAATCATGGGCCGCTCGCCGATCGGCGCCGAGCCGTTCAACTGCTCGGCACCCGACACCGGCAACATGGAAGTGCTGATCCGCTACGGCACCGATGCGCAGAAGAAGCAGTGGCTGGTGCCGCTGATGGAGGGAAAAATCCGCTCCTGCTTCGGCATGACCGAGCCCGCGGTCGCCTCGTCGGACGCCACCAATATCCGCGCGCAGATCAAGCGCGACGGCGACCACTACGTCATCAACGGCCGCAAGTGGTGGACCTCCGGCGCGCCGGACAAGCGTTGCAAGATCATGATCTTCATGGGCCAGACCAGCCCGGACGCGCCGCCGCACCAGCGGCAAAGCATGATCCTGGTGCCGATGGATGCGCCAGGCCTGAAGGTGCTGCGCTCGCTCTCGGTGTTCGGTTACGACGACGCACCGCACGGCCACGCCGAGGTCGAATTCAAGGACGTGCGTGTGCCGGCATCCAACATGCTGCTCGGCGAGGGTCGCGGGTTCGAGATCGCGCAGGGCCGGCTCGGACCCGGCCGGATTCATCACTGCATGCGGTTGATCGGCGTCGCCGAGCGCGCGCTCGAATCCATGTGTCAGCGCGCCATGTCGCGCGTCGCGTTCGGCAAGACCATCGCCGAGCACAGCGTGAACAAGCACTGGATCGCGGAATCGCGCATGGATATCGAGCAGGCTCGGCTACTCACCTTGAATGCCGCCGACATGATGGACAAGGTCGGCAGCAAGGGCGCGCGCGCCGAGATCGCCATGATCAAGGTGGTGGCGCCGAACATGGCGACGAAAGTGCTCGACCGCGCGATCCAGGTCCACGGCGGCGGCGGCGTCAGCCAGGACTTCCACCTCGCCATGGCTTTCGCGCATGCGCGCGCGCTGCGCTTCGCCGACGGGCCGGACGAGGTACACCGCGACGCGATCGCCAAGTGGGAATTGCGGAAGTACACGGATAAGAGCCAGACGAAGCGGTGAATACTACGCCGTCACCCTGAGGTGCGAGGCTCGAAGGGCCGAGCCTCGAAGGGCAACGGCGCCATCATCCTTCGAGGCGCGCCTTCGGCGCGCACCTCAGGATGACGGCAGCGGCTTACGCGATCGTAACGCCGCCATCGGCGACGATCACCTGGCCGGTGATGAAGCTCGCCGCCTTTGATGCCAGAAACGCGGCGATGCCGCCCATCTCGTCGGGCATACCGATGCGCCGCAGCGGCGTCACCGCCATCCGGTTCTTGAGAATGTCGGGGTTCTCCCACAGCGCCTTCGCAAAATCCGTCTTGATCAGGCCGGGCGCGATGCAATTGACGCGCACGTTCTTATGTCCCCACTCGACCGCGAGATTGCGCGCCAGCGCGAAATCGGCGGCCTTGGAGATTCCATAGGCGCCGATCACGGCGTTGCCGCGCAGGCCGGCGATCGACGAGACGATGATGACGCTGCCGCCGCCGCGCTCCGCCATGCCGGGGATCGCGAGATTGCAGAGCCAGAGATTGCTCTTCACGTTCGAGTTCATGATCTTGTCGAACGCCTCGTCGGTCAGCTGACTCATCGGTCCGAAGGCCGGATTGACCGCGGCGTTGCACACCAGGATATCGATCTTGCCGAAGCGCTCGAGCGTGCCGGCAACCAGCGCCTCGACCTCGGGCCGGCGCGAAATGTTGCAGGGAATGACGGCGGTCTCGCCACCGCGCGCGGCGATTTCCTTGGCGACTTCCTCGCAGGCGTCGGCCTTGCGGCTCGAGACCACGACCTTGGCGCCGAGCGCCGCCATGCATTCCGCGATCGAGCGGCCGATGCCGCGGCTCGAGCCGGTGACGACTGCGACTTTGTCCCGCAAACCGAACATCGCCGTCATGGGATCGTTTGCGCCCGCCATCGATCGCTCCCCCTCGCCCACCCGTGTGGGCAGGCGCTGAATCCACTGCATTTTCGGCGCGAAACTGCGGAACGGCAACCGGCCTCCAGCCCACCCGGAGCGACCCTTGCCGAGAGCACCATGCGGGCGCTACCAATCAGGACAAGCATTCATAGGGAGGAAGCAATGCTTCAAAAAATGAACCTGCGGGCGGTCGTGGGCGCGGTGGCGGCGGTGTTCGCCGCGATCGGCCTCGCGATCTCGCCGGCGCAGGCGCAGTCCGGACAACCGATCAAGATCGGCTTCAGCATGGCGCTCACCGGCCCGCTCGCGGGCGCCGGCAAGGGCGCGCTGCTGGCCATGAAAGTCTGGGAAGACGACGTCAACAAGAAGGGCGGTTTGCTCGGCCGGCCGGTCCAGCTCGTATTCTACGACGACAAGAGCGCGCCGGCGGAAGTGCCCGGCATCTACACCAAGCTGATCGACGTCGACAAAGTCGATCTCATCATGGGGCCCTACGCGACCACGCAGATCGCTCCCGCGATCCCGGTGGCGATGCAGAAGAACAAGCTGCTCATCAGCCTGTTCGGAACGGCGGTGAACTCGGAGTTCAAGTACAACCGCTACTTCTCCATGATCCCGACCGGCCCGAGCCCGAAGCCCGCCTTCACCGCTGGCTTCTTCGAAATCGCCATGGCGCAGAACCCGAAGCCGCAGTCGATCGCGATCGTAGCGGCCGACGCCGAATTCGGACGCAATGTCTGCGAAGGCGCGCGTGAGAATTCCAAGA
>JAYUHJ010000032.1:0-2538 GCA_043767065.1 Hyphomicrobiales bacterium
GTTGAAGCCGAGCGCGCCTATCCGCTCCTCATTGAAGCGTATTCCCTGCAGCACGCGTCCGAACGGCGTGCGTGCAAGCCACAACAACAGGAGATAGGCGGCGATCAGCGAGGCAAGACAGAAATAATAGAAGTTCACGCGGTTCCCGAGATCGAGGACCGTAAGCTGTCCTAGCGCGATCACGGGCTTCACGTTGATATAGGCGCCGTCCGATCCGCCGGCGAAGCGAGTGTCGTGGAACAGCGAGAACAGCATCTGCCCGAAGGCGAGCGTCACCATGATGAAATAAAAGCCGCGCGTGAGTACCGCCAGTGCACCGATGATCGCGGCGCCTAAAGCGGCGGCGAGCACGGCGAGCGGGAACGCGAGCAGCGCGTTGGTGGCGTCGGCCTCCGGCGACATGAAATAGATCGCATAGGCGCCGAGCCCGAAGAACATGGAATGTCCGAAGCTTACGAGGCCGGTAATTCCGATCAGAAAATCGAGGCTGATCACCAGAATCGCGATCACCATGACGCGGGTCGCGAACTTGATGGCGTAAGGACCGCCGAGGAACGGGATTGCGACTGCGAATGCCACGAGCGCTATCAACAGCATCACGACGACGGGGCGGGGCGGCTTCAGCATCACGTCCGCCCGAACAGGCCGCCGGGCCGTGCGACCAGAACCGCCGCCATCAGCGCATAGACTACGAAGCTTGCGAACTGCGGCAGGAACACCTTGCCGAATGCATCGGCAAGCCCGATCAAAAGTGCGCCGACGAAGGCGCCCTTGATGCTGCCGATGCCGCCGATCACGACGACGACGAAAGAAATAATGAGCACCCGCTCGCCAATGCCGGGATAAACGGTTTCGATCGGGGCCGCGACGATCCCGGCGGCTGCCGCGAGCGCGACACCGGCCGCAAACACGAAGCGATACAGCAGCTGCGTGTCGATGCCGAGCACCTCCACCATCTCCCGGTTCGATTCGCCGGCGCGGATCATTCGGCCGACACGCGTGCGCTGGATCACGAACATCATGGCGAGCGCCAAGAGCACGCAGATTCCGGCAATGGCCAGGCGGTAGACCGGATAGCTCAGGACATCCGTGAGTTTGATGCTGCCGGAGAGATAAGAGGGTATAGGCACGCTCTGCGGCCGCGTGCCCCAAAGGATACGCTGTAGCTCGTTGAAGATGAGGATGAGCCCAAAGGTCAGCAGCACCTGTTGCAGATGGTCGCGCGCATAGAGATGGCGGATGAACAGCCACTCGATCGCTGCGCCGAACAGGAATGCGAGCGGAATTCCGGCCGCTAGCGCTAGGAAGATGTCGCCGAGCCAACTCGTGAGCGTGAGCGAGAGATACGCCCCGAGCATATAGAACGAGCCGTGCGAAAGATTGATCACCCCCAGAATCCCGAACACCAGCGTGAGCCCGCTCGCGGCGAGGAAGATCAGCAGGCCGTATTGCAGGCCGTTCAGGATCTGGACGAGGACGAGTTCCATGCCGGCTCCCCCGGGCGCCGAATGTGAAAACGGGGGCCGAAGCCCCCGCTTTCATAACCTATTCGCGATCAGGACGAGAGTCGGCAGCCGGTCCCCGGATCGGCGTAGGCGGTCACTGCGGTCTTGATCAGCGCGTTGGCGCCGTTTTTGTACTCACGCAGATAGAAATTCTGGATCGGATTGTTGGAGGCCGAGAGCTTGAACGGCCCGCGCGGGCTCGCGAACGATGCCTTGCTCATGGCGGCGTTGAGTTCGTCGCGCTTTTTCACGTCGCCGCCCACCGCCTTCAGGCCGATCTCGAGCAACTGCATCGTGTCCCAACCCTGCACGGCATAGACGTCGGCCGCCTTCTTGTAGGCCTCCTGATAGGCGGCGCGAAATGCCTTGTTCTCCGGATTGTCCAATGCGTCGGCGTAATGCAGCACGGTCTTGACGCCGTCGCCGGCGCCGACGATCGCCTGCTCGACGCCGTCGGTGAGAAAGCCCGACCCCCAAAGCGGAATGCTGGCCTTGAGATTTGCGGCGGCATAATCCTTCACGAACTTCGCAGCACCGCCGCCGGCGTAGAACACATAGACCGCGTCGGGCTTGATCGACGCAATTTCGGCCAGCGCCGACTGGAACTCGACGTTCGGGAACGGGACGTCGATGCTCTTCACGACCTGCCCGCCGCCCAAGTGGAAGCTTTCTGCAAAACCCGCGACGAATTCGTCGCCGGCCGCGTATTTCCATGCGCAGGTCACGACCTTCTTGATGCCTTCGGCCGCCATCGCCTGCCCGGTGGCGAGCCCGACCTGCGTATTGGTGAACGAGGTGCGGAAGATGTTCTTGGCGCACAGGCTACGCGTCAGGGCGGTTGCACCCGCATTGGGAATGATGGTCGTAATGTTTTCCTCGCGCGCGATCTTGCTCATGGCGAGCGCCACGCCCGAATGCACCGAGCCGATGAGGATATCGACCTTCTCGCCCTGCACCAGCTTGGAGGCCAGCGCAGGCGCCTTCGGCGGTTCCGACTCGTCGTCCACCTTAATGAACTGGATGGCGCGGCCGG
>JAYUHJ010000033.1:0-2538 GCA_043767065.1 Hyphomicrobiales bacterium
GCCGAGCTCGGCGCCGCCACGCGCCTTCCGGCCGAGACCATGGCCGTGATCGAGCGCTATCTCGCCATCGTCGGCGATCCCGACGAGGCATCGGCGGCGCTGCGCACGCTGGCAAGCGACGCCGCGCTGGATCTTTCGGCGCCGCTCGATGCCTTCGAGCAACGCAGCGGCTTTCTCGCTGCCGGCGGCGTCGACGTGAGCGGCATCCGCTTCGCCACCGCCTTCGGCCGCACGCTCGACTATTACTCCGGCATGGTGTTCGAGCTTCACGCCAAGAAGAAAAGCCGTGCCGATGGCCCGCTCGCCGCCGGCGGCCGCTATGACCGGCTGCTCACGCTGCTCGGCAGCGCCAATCCGGTTCCTGCGGTCGGCTTCGCGGTCTGGATCGAACGCCTGGAGCAGGCGGGAGGCCGGCCGTGAACGAGCCGCTCATCGTCGGCGTGCCGTCCAAGGGGCGGCTCATGGAGAACGCCCACGCTTTCTTTGCGCGGGCCGGAATCACGCTGTTGCAGCCGGGCGGCGGCCGCGACTATCGCGGCACCGTGCCCGAGCTGCCCGGCGTCGAGATCGCCTATCTCTCCACCGCCGATATCGTCACCAACCTGGCGCAAGGCTCGATCCACCTCGGCGTGGCCGGCGAGGATCTGGTACGTGAAATGATACCCGATGCCGATGCGCGCGTGGTGCTCCTGGACGGTCTCGGCTTCGGCAACGCCAACGTGGTGGTCGCCGTGCCGCAGGCCTGGATCGATGTGCGCACCATGCGCGACCTCGACGACGTCGCCACCGCCTTCCATCACAAGCGCGGCCGGCGCGTGCGCGTCGCCACCAAATACGTGAACCTCACGCGCGGCTTCTTCTCGCGCCACGGCATCGCCGATTACCGGATCGTCGAGAGTCTGGGCGCCACCGAAGGCGCACCTGCATCTGGCACCGCTGAACTAATCGTGGACATCACCACCACCGGCTCCACCCTCGCCGCCAATGGGCTGAAGGTGGTCGACGACGGCGTGATGCTGCGCTCGCAAGCCAATCTCGTGGCCTCGCTGCAAGCCGAATGGGGCACCGACGCGCGCGCCACCGCCCGCGCGCTGCTCGACCGCATCGCGGCCGAGCGCCGCGCCCACACCATGCGCGAGGTCCGCACGCGCTTTCCCGATGCCGACGCCGAAATGGTCGCCGAGGCCAAGGGCCGCTTCGGCGTGATCGCCCCGCTCGGCGGGCCGACCTCGTCGGGCATGCTCACGCTGCTGTGCCCGCCCGACGCGGTGCATCTGCTCGCGACGTTCCTGCGCGAGCACGGCGCCGAGCACGTGATGGTGGCCGCGCCCGAATACGTGTTCGCGCGCGAAAATCCGCTGTTCGACAAGCTCGCGGAGCGGCTCGGTTAGTTCGGCGACTGCTTTGCCGTCACCCTGAGGTGGCCGCCACCGATCTCGGGTTTACCCGAGATCGGCACTATTTGATGCGCAAGTCGGCTATAGCCGACTTGCGTGGCGGCCCTCGAAGGATGATGGCGGTGAGCAAGCGCGTCCTCCTTCGAGGCTCGCGCTTCGCGCTCGCACCTCAGGATGACGCTGGTCTTGTCGTGACGGAGATTGTCACCGCGCGCGGAACACGATCGCGCGCGCCAGCGTGAAATTGACGAAGAAGCCGCCGACGATCGCCAGCATCTTGGCGAAGAACAGCGGCACATAGGGCGCCGCCAGCAGCAGGATGGTGGTATTGGCGAGGAAGCCGCCGACCTGGGTCGCGGCGAACATGAAATAGGCTTTGAGACTGAATCGCCCGCCCGAGTTCGCGGCGAAGGTGAAGCGCGAATTCAGCAGATACGAGCCGCTCACCGCGATAACCCAGGCGCACGTGTTCGCCACCACCAGGTTGCTGGTGACGGTCGCCAGCGCCAGGAAGAAGATCGCGGTATCGACCCCGGCATTGACGAAGCCGATCAGGCCGAAACTCACCAATTGGGTAAACAGCGCGCGCAGCGAGCCCCAGTTCATGCGGCTGCATAGCATGGCTTATGCGATTCGCCCGCTGGTGACGCCGCCCTTGGCCCTTGCTAGGAACGCGTCATGGCGTCACGGACGGATAAATCGGCGCGCAATGCCGCGCCCGCCAAGCGCGCGGGTGCCGGGCTCTCGATCGTCGTGCCGTTGTTCAACGAGTCCGCGGGCCTCGCCACGCTGCATCAACGCCTGGTCACTGCCGCCAAGGCGCTCAAGAAGTCGCGCGGACTCGCCATCGAGATCGTCTATGTCGACGACGGCAGCAGCGACGACACGCTGAAGATCGCCCGCAAGCTGCCCGCCAAGAGCGCCGACCTGCAGATCGTTTCGCTGTCGCGCAATTTCGGCAAGGAGGCGGCGCTGCTGGCCGGGCTCGAATACGCGCGCCACAGTGCGCTCTTGTTCATGGACGGCGACGGCCAGCATCCGCCCGAGCTGATCGAGCGGCTGGTCAAGCTGTGGCACGTCGACGGCAACGACGTGGTCTATACGGTGAAAGCGCATCGCTCGAACGAGTCGGCGACGCTTC
>JAYUHJ010000034.1:0-5995 GCA_043767065.1 Hyphomicrobiales bacterium
GCACAAGTCAGCCGGAAGCGGGGCCGGCCGAGAGATAAAGTAAATGGCTGAAAAGGCTGAAGTATTACAAATTCGCAATCATCGCCGCGCGCGGCAGGCACGCGCCTGATCGCGCAGCGAGAGCCATTCCGAGAGAGCAGATTCGGTCGCACTCGCCATAGGGAGCGTGCGCAACTCGGCGCCGAGGCGGCGCTGGAAGTCGCGGTCGCGCGGGATCGTCACCGGGCAGATCGCGATTGTGACTTGCCTCGACTCGGCCGGCTCGCCCAGACAAAGGCGGGCGCCCAGCAGGATCACTTCGAGGCCGAGGCAGAGGGGGGACATCGAATGCTCCAACCGGTATTCCGGCGGCGAAGACGAGCAAGCAAATCCCTCCCACTGAAAGGGGGAGGGTGGTGAGCGAAGCGAGCCGGGTGGGGGTCAGCGCAGGACGTGACCCCCACCCCGCCCGCCTCCGCTTCGCTCCGGCGTGCGACCCTCCCCCTTTCAGGGGGAGGGAAAAGAAATTTCTCGGCTACGCAGTACCGTCACCGAGCCGTTTGAGGATCTCATCGCGCGAGGCCGGCTTTTCGGCCACCGCGCGCATCTCGTCCTCGGCTCGTTTGGCTGCGAGCGCGTGCTCGCGTTCCGACTCGGCGCGGCCTTGGGCTTGGCCGGCGGAAAGCAGCTTCCAGTCCGACACGTACTTGACCAGCGCCGCGGCGAACTTGGCCACGGCGCCAAGCAGCGCGAGAACGTTCACTTGAGAACGTTCACTTGAAGACGCTCACTTGGCGTCGAACACGGGCGTCGAGGTGAAGAAGCGCAGCACCGCGGACGCGACTCCGACGATGGTGAGCGCCAAGCCCGCCTGGTCCGGCGCGATGATGGTTGCCCAGTCGGCGGTCTGCAATACACCGACGATGGCGACGGCGAGCGAGAAGGCAAGCGTGCGGAACCCTTTCATAGCGATCTCCTTGTTGTCAGGTGAATGAATTGACGGCCGCGTGTTTGCGGCCGGAGGGAGGACTTGCTGCGCCTCTCGCGTGTGGCAAGATGGGCGATGCAATCCGAGAACTACTTGTTCAGGCTGGTATGAGCACCGAGCAGCCGGCCCCGCCTTGGCCGATACCTCTTGAGCGGAAAGAAACATTTCTCCGCTGGGCCGATGGATTCGCTGCGCGCGAGATCGTCAATCTCGGCCGCTTCTCCGAGCAAGAGCCCATCGTTCTTTTCGACTGCGGCGCGAACCGGGGAATTTGGACCCAGGCTTTTTTCAAGTGCTACCCGAACGCAACGATCTTTGCGCACCTGTTCGAACCGAGTCACAAGAACTGCAATTTCATTCGCAGAAGACATCAGGAAGTCTTCGGCCCGTTTGCGGCTCACCACACAATGAAGTTGAACGAGGTCGCAGTCGGTGAGCACGATGAACCGCTGACGCTGTTTTCCGATTCTGCCGGCAGTGCGATGGCGTCTTTCGTACGCCGTCCGGATCTGCCAATGACCCTCTCCGAGACCGTGCAGGCAATCGCACTGGACGGTTATGCCGAGCGCGAAGGGGTCGAGCGGATCGATCTCTTGAAGCTCGACGTGGAGGGCTGGGAGTGGCGCGCCCTCAAGGGCGCCAAACGACTGCTTGCGGAAGCGCGGATTGGTGGCGTGCTATTTGAATTTACCCAATGCAACGTATTCACCCGCACGTTCTTTCACGATCTCTGGCTGATGCTGCACCCTGCCGGGTTCCAACTTTTCTACATTGATCCTCACCAGGAATACCGGCTTCGGCCGATTTTCGAATATAGCGGACAGTGGGAGATGTTTTGGGGGACGAGCATGTTCTATGCCCGCCACAAAACCCTGCCGGTCGAGCCGGTCATCTGTTCCTAACGGACCGAAGACGCGCTCGCGATTCTGTTTTGACGGAAATGCGCGCGTGCGCCGCGCGCGGGCGATCTAGTATTTGGACGCCGGGGAATAAGGGCGCGGATAATTCCAGCCGTAGCCCCAGCGCCACGGCAGCGGCAGCAGCGGATGTCCGCCGATCCGGACCGCCGCCCAAATCAGAAGGCCCCAGACCGGGTGGCCTATCTTACGCACGCACGCCAACACCGCGCGGTCGGCTGCGCGGCGCTCCTCGCGCGTGCCGCCCTGCCAATACAGTTTGTCGTGTTCGACGCAGCAGTCTTCCCAGGGCGGTGGGATACTGAACAGGAGCCGCCAGGCGAAGCTCAGCCCACCCGAGCAGCCGTCGGTCGTAAACGGGTAGTCCATCACGCCTCGTTCTGCGATACCGCGCCGCCGTGCGCGAGCACGGGCAGTGGCGCGGCCTCAGGCAAAGCTTCGTTCGCCGGCCAACGATAGCCCAGCACGCGGCCGCGCGAAAAGGGGCTGATGCTCACCGCGTCGCCCTGATTGCCGCCGAGCACCAGAAGATGCCCGGCGCGATTAGCGCCGACCACGAGCCCGACATGGCCGAATTTCGGCCCGCGCTCGAATACGACGATGCAGCCCGGGCGCGGGCTGGCGAGCGCCCTGCCCCACTTGAGATAAGAGCGGGCCGCAGCCGAGCGCGAGGAGCGGATGCCGGCGCTCTCCAGCACGCCGCCGACGAAGCCGGCGCACCAGGGTGTCTCGTCGTCGGTGAAGGGCGCGCGGATCAGCATCCACCAGCGCAGGATCAGGGGATTATGCTTGCGGCCCGCGATTTCGCGCGCGCCGAGATGGCGGCGCGCTTGCGCGAGCCAGCGCGGTTCGGTCATCGGAATCTCCGTAGGGATGTGGAAAAGAGGCGGCCAAGCCGCGAGTTGCTAACGCGCGTACGCGTCGCCTAGATTTGCCGGATGCAGGTGCAACACGTTCTGGTGACGCGCTACAACATCGCTTCGGGCGCAGCCGATGCCGCGGGCATCGACGGGCTCGATGAGGAATGGCTCGCCCATCGCGACACGCTGTTCCGCCGCTACTGCGTGCCGTCGGTCGCGCGCCAGACCTCGCGCGATTTCCGTTGGTTCGTGGCTTTCCACCCGGACACGCCGGCCCGGTTCTTCTCCGGGCTCGACGGCATCGCCACCGTCGTGCTCGAACCGGATGCGGCACGGGCCGCGGCTGCGATCGAGCGCGAGCATCTCGCGGCCGGCGTCGTCATCGCTTCGAAGGTCGATAACGACGATATGCTTGCCCCGGACTACATCGAACGGGTGCGGATCGCGGCCGATGCGCGGCTGCAAGGCAGCGCCGGCGACGACTTCATCGTTTCGGCCGTCGACGGCCTGCTCTGGAACACGACGACCGACGAGATGATCGCCTTCGCCTGGGAGGCCGGCCCGTTCCTGTCGCTGGTGGAGTTCCGGCGAAACGGCAAGGCGTGGCTGTCGCCGCTTGACCTCGTGCACCCGACGGCGAATACGATCTATCCCGAGATGAGGATTCGCAGCACCCAGCCTTTGTGGACGCAGATCGTGCACGGGCGAAACATCGCCAATCACATACATTGGAACGCGGTGATGGCGGACGCACAATCAAGGCAGGCCAGGATTCCGGTGCGGACGATCCCCAATCTGATCCGTTTCCTCTCGCGCCGGCCGATGCGATGAATCCCGCTGCGGAGACGAGCCAACCCCGACGCGGCGCGACCCTCGCCTGCGCCGCGCTCGCGGTTCTCGGCTTCGCGGTCTGCAGCTACGGCTTTGCGCCCGGCATCATGGACGGCGATGCCTTCGGAATTTTCAATCGCCGCGTACTCGGGGAGCGGATCACCGATTGGCACCCGCCAATTTTTGCGTGGATGTGGTCGATCATCCACAGGATCATACCCGGCCCGCTCGGCTTGCTGCTCGTGATTCAAGCCGCTTATTGGGGCGGCCTCGGGCTGCTAGGAGCCGGGCTGGTCCGCCGCAATTATGTATTCGCTGGCGTGCTCGTCGTTCTCGCGGGCGCGTACCCGTTGGCCCTGCACCTCACCAGCGCGCTGCTCAAGGATACGTTCGTCGCCGTTTTCTTTCTGCTGTCGGTCGGACTCGCCGTGTTCGCGTCGAGCGTGCCTGGGCGATGGCGCTCCGTCTTGTTCGCGCTCGCAGTCGTGGCGCTATTTCTCGGCATTGCGTTTCGTTACAACGCGGCTGCCGGAGCGATTCCGCTGGCGGCCTCGATCGCCGTGTTGGCCGGGCTGCATCGCCGCCTGTCGTGGGCCGCGGCGGTGACCGGCGTTTTCGCTGCAACGGTCCTGTTCGGCGCCGTGCAGATCGTGAACCGATACGCGATCAAAGCGGAGCCGAGTTTTGTCATCGGTTCGCTCTACATTTTCGACCTCGGCGGGATTTCTTACCGGACCGGCCGCGACACGTTCGACGGCCTGCTCGGCCCCGGCTTCGTGGAGCGCAATCGCACGGAGTGCTACACGCCGGTCGCGTGGGCGGTGTATGCTTGGGGCCACTGCAAGGACGTCGGACCACGAGTCAGGCGGGAGCAGGAGCGCATTGGACAATTATGGCGCACGGCAATCCTCGCGGAACCGAAGGCGTATCTGCTTCATCGCCGCAGCCACTTCGGCGCGGTGGTGCATTGGAAATGCCCGGATTGCCCTCAAATCGGGATGTGGCGCGGCTGGGCGAATAACCCGCCCGAATATCGCTTCGTCGCTTCGCCGCTCTACGATGTCGTCGAGCGCAGCGCCGATCCGCTCTACCGCACGGTCGGCAAGCCTTACATCGCGTTGACGCTTCTGTTCCTCGCGTTCGCGATCGGTTGGCTGCGCCGCTCGACCCTGCCGGGGCAATTGTCGGTCGCGGTCGCAGGCTCGGGGATTCTTTACGCCCTCTCCTATTTTTTCGTCGGCGTCGACTCGCCGTGGCGGTACATGTACTGGACCGTGCTCGCGGCGATCATTTGCGTGCCACTAATCCTCGCTATCGCGCTACCTAGACCCCGAAGCGCCGGCGCGTCGCCTGATAAAGCGCCGTGAGTTGCGCCGCGGTCAGCGCGACGCCCTCCCCGGCCGCGACGGCCGCCGGCAAGCAACACACAGGATCACGGAAGCGCCGCGACGGTGGCGCGCTGGCAATTCATCAAGGCTCCCTTGCCCTTGCGCATTGGTTGACTCATGCTCCGGGCAGCAAGGCGGCGGCCATGGACCTAGAAAAGCGCAAGGCCCTCCACCTGGAACTCGTCAATCGCTACGTGGAGCGCGAGGTTGTGAACCTCGGCCGGTTTCCCGAAAGCGACCGCATCGTTCTATTCGATTGTGGCGCTCGCCATGGCGTGTGGACCGAAGCCTTCTTCAAGACCTATCCAAACGCGAAGATCGAAGCGCATCTGTTCGAGCCGACGCAACGCGGATGCGATTTTATCCGCGAGCATCATGACGACGTTTTTGGTCCTTGCAGGTTCGGGCACACCATCAAGCTCAACCAAATCGCAGTCGGCGAGCGCGAAGAAGTTCTGACCCTTCACTTGGACAAGGAAGGCAGCGGATGGGCCAGTTTTGTCGCCCGCCCCGACTTTCCTCCGATCATGACCGAGGATGTCTCGGTGAAAACGCTCGATGATTATGCCGCACAAGCCAATGTAGAGCGCATTGATCTGCTCAAGCTCGATGTAGAGGGATGGGAGTGGCGGGCGCTAAAGGGTGCGAGCCGTCTCCTGGCTGAGCAGCGGATTGGTTCGGTCCTATTCGAGTTCTCACAATGCAATGTGTTTACTCGCACGTTCTTTTACGATCTTTGGACAATCCTTCGCCCGACCGGTTTCGATTTTTTCTTTGTCGATCGCTCGCAAGAATTCCGGCTGCAGCCCATTCCTCAGTATTCCGGCGAATGGGAAAGATTCAAGGGCACCAGCATGTTTTTTGCCCGGCACCATAGCTTACCGGTGGAGTCAATTCTCGTTACACAACCTAGACCCCAAACCGCCGCCGGGTCGCCTGATAGAGCGCCGTGAGCTGCGCCGCGGTCAGCGCGACGCCCTCCCAGGCCGCGACGGCCGCGATGCGCGATCCGTTTTGAAACGGATTAAACCC
>JAYUHJ010000035.1:0-14185 GCA_043767065.1 Hyphomicrobiales bacterium
GATCCGGCGCAGGCACTCGCGCGCGAGCCTTATCTCGCTGTCGCCGAAGTAATGGGCAGGGCCACCGAGGGTCGCATCCTGCTCGCGGCGAGGCTCGACGAAGCGGAGCTGGAGCGCTGCTTCGAGGATCGGATCGAGGAGACGGTCGAGGTCGCCTTCGATGAGAAGGCCTTGGCCGTGCGGGCACGCGGGGTGCGCAAGCTCGGCGCGCTGATCCTGGACGATCGGCCGCTCGCGGTGAAGCCGAATGAGGAAACCGCCCAAGCGCTCGCCGACGGGATCGCTCGTCTCAGCCTTGAGCGACTGCCGTGGAGCGAGACCTTGCGCCAGTGGCTGGCGCGGGTTCGTTTCATTCGCGCGCTCGAAGGCGAGCCATGGCCCGATCTTTCGGAAGCCACGCTGTCGGCGCGCGCGGGCGAATGGCTGGCTCCGATGTTCGCGGGCAAGACGGCCGTCTCGCAGGTGATGGGCGAGGATTTGGCGCGCGCGCTACGTGCGTTGTTGCCTCACGCGCTGGCGCGGCGTCTCGACAAGGAGGCGCCCTCTCATCTCGCAGTGCCGACCGGCTCGCAGCTCATGATCGACTATGCGGCCGAGGGCGGTCCGGCGCTCGCCGTGCGGGTGCAGGAGCTGTTCGGCCTAGACCGGCACCCGTCAGTCGGCAATGGCCGCGTGCCGCTCACACTGTCGCTCTTGTCGCCAGCGCAGCGGCCGATACAGGTGACCAAGGATCTGCCCGCCTTCTGGCGCGGCTCCTGGGCCGAGGTGAGGCGGGAGTTGCGCGGGCGCTATCCGAAGCATCCCTGGCCCGACGATCCGCTCGCCGCTGCGCCTACGCGCCGTGCCAAGCCGCGGCCCAAGCGGTAATCGTTCGTTCACCATAGCGACAAGCGTTTCGACCCGTTTACCGCACCGTGGCTGTACGCCGCTTAGGCTGTGGACGCCGGAGTCTCGCATGCTCAGATCTCTTCTCTTTGTCGTCGGTGTCGTTCTCGCGGTCGCCTATTTCGCGCCCGATCTGGCGAGCCGGCTGATGAACGGCGAGCCGAGCGCGGCGACGGTGCGTCCCTCGAGCGCGACCCCTGAAAGCGAAAGCCCGGCGTCGGGCAGTATCACGCGCATCACCGCCGACCGGAACGGTCACTACGTCTCCGATATCGAGATCAATGGCCGCAGGCTGAACGCGATCGTCGATACCGGCGCGACGCTGGTGGCACTGCGATATGAAGATGCGCGGGCGCTTGGCATTGTGTTTCCCGGCGACCGCTTCGATGTAGGGGTGCGCACGGCCAACGGAAGCGCGCAGGCGCGGCGGGTACGGTTGCGCTCGGTGCGGCTGGGGGCGATCTCGCTCAACGAGGTGGATGCGCTGGTGATGGGCGAGGGCATGCTCGGCACGAATCTCCTTGGCATGAGCTTTCTCAAGCGCCTGTCGCGCTATGAGGTGCGCGGTTCGACGCTCGTGCTCGAGCGCTAACCAGCGCCGTCGACACCTCCTCCGCACGCCTGGTTTCGTGGTATGTGGCGCGCATGACATTTCCGCCGCCCAAGCCCGCGCTTCAGCCCAATAGCTACGCGTTCGAAACCGAGCCCTTGGTCAAGGCCACGGGCTTTCGCGAATACGACGCGCGTTGGCTGTTCGGCAAAGAAATCAATCTCATGGGCGTGCAGGCGCTGGGCCTCGGGCTTGGCACGCTGTTTCGCGAGCTGAACGTGGAGCCGCGGGTCGCGGTCGGCCACGACTACCGTTCCTATTCGGCCTCGATCAAACTCGCGCTCGTCACCGGTCTGATGGCCGCGGGCGCGCGGGTGCACGACATCGGGCTCGCGGTTACGCCGATGGCCTATTTCGCGCAGTTCGCGCTCGATCTGCCCTGCGTCGCCATGGTCACCGCCTCGCACAACGAGAACGGCTGGACCGGCGTGAAGATGGGCGCGGCGCGGCCCCTGACCTTCGGCCCCGACGAGATGGGCCTGCTCAAGAACATCGTGCTCGGTGCGAAATACCGGACGCACGAAGGCGGCGCCTACGAATTCGTGCCAGGTTTCGCCGAGCGCTATATCGCCGATCTAACCTCGCGCCCGAAGCTCAAGCGGAAGCTCAAGGTCGTGGTCGCTTGCGGCAACGGCACCGCCGGCGCGTTCGCGCCAAAGGTTTTGGATAAGGTTGGCTGCGAGGTGATGCCGCTCGATTGCGAGCTCGACTACACATTCCCGCGCTACAACCCCAATCCCGAAGACCTGAAGATGTTGCATGCGCTGCGCGACGAGGTGTTGCGCACCAAAGCGGACGTGGGCCTCGCGTTCGACGGCGACGGCGATCGCTGCGGGGTGGTCGACGACACGGGCGAAGAAATCTACGCCGACAAGGTGGGGGTCATGCTGGCGCGCGATCTGTCGGCGCGGCAGAAAAACGCCAGCTTCGTGGTCGACGTTAAATCGACCGGGTTATTCCTCACCGATCCGGTGCTCAAGGCAAACGGCGCCAAGGCCGATTATTGGAAGACCGGTCATTCCTACATCAAGCGCCGGGTTGCGGAACTGAATGCGGTCGCCGGCTTCGAAAAATCCGGACACTTCTTCTTCAATCCGCCGATCGGGCGCGGCTATGACGACGGGCTGGTGTCGGCGCTGGCGGTTCTCGACATGCTGGAGCGCAATCCGGGGAAGAAGCTCTCCGACCTGCGCCAGGCGCTGCCGCGCACCTGGCAATCGCCGACGATGTCGCCGCACTGCGCCGACGAGACGAAGTATGGCGTGGTCGAGAAGATCGTCCGGCGCTTCGAACAAGCCAAGGCCAAGGGCGAACAGATCGCGGGTCAACCGATCCGCGATCTGGTGACCGTGAACGGTGTACGCGTCACCGCCGAGGACGGCACTTGGGGGCTGGTGCGGGCGTCCTCGAACAAGCCCGAGCTCGTGGTCGTGGTCGAAAGCCCGACGAGCGAGGCGCGCATGCGCGAGATGTTCAAGGCGATCGACGCGGCAATCCGCATCCATCCCGAAGTCGGCGAATATAATCAAAAGATCTGAGCGGGGCAGCTCAGGGGCAGCAGGAGATGCTCGCTTGCAGGCGAGGGCGCATATACATGGTGTCCTTGAGCGGGAGCATGCCCACGATCGCGTAGCCGATCGGCGGCGTGTATTCGTAGGTCGTCTCGGCGAACACAAGCCAGCTGCCAGCAGTGTTGAGGCCGGGCGGCAGCGTTACCGTGGAACCCACCGTGCGCGCGGTGTCCTGATAGGCTTGTCCCCAAACGACTGTGGCGATGCCGCCGGCGTCGACACTCACGCCTGACACTTTGATCTTCAGATTTCCGGCGGCGAAGGGCGCGACGACCGCGGCCGATGCGTTGAAGATGCTGGTCATTTCCGCTGCGGTGATAGCCGAATCCTGCGCCACGAGGTCGGCGATGGTGCGGTTGACCAGCACCGCTTTGCGCTTGACGCTGATGGCTTGGCTCAATTCCGTGCCGCCGAGAAAGAGTGTGACCATGATCGGAAGAATCAAGGCGAACTCGACCGCGGACACTGCGCGCACGTCGCGCGCGAACCGGGAGAAGGAGCGGATCAGGCCGGTGGGATACACGGTTTTTATCGGATGCATGTTCAGTTGCCGCCGTTCCACGTGAACGGCTCGTTGCGGAAGGCGGCGGTCGCCATGACGAGGCGATATCCGTCGGCGAGATCCGACACGTTCAGGCCGAACGTGCGTACGAACGTGGGCCACTTGTAGACAAAGCGCATGACGACGATGTCGCCGGCGACGCCGGGCTGGTAGGTGAAGCCCGTAGTGTCGAGCATCCCGGTATTGGGATCGATCGGTTTCGCGATCGTGGCGTTGGCGAACGACGCATAAGTGCGGACATCGATCTGCAGCCCGCCCTGACAATCGAACAGGCCAAAAATCCGACTGCAAACCTGATTCTTGAAAGTGGTGGCGTTGAGGCTCTGCGCCTGTGCTTGGCCGGTCAAGACCGTTCGCGCCGAGTCGGCGACTGCGGTCTCAAGCACCTGACTGGCGAAGAATACGAGTGCAGTCTCGATGATCGCGAACAGGATCGCGAGGAACGGGAACACGACGATACCGAATTCGACCATCGTCGAGCCGTCGTCGCGGCGCACGAACTTGCGCGCCAGCGTGTGTGCGATACGGCCGACCCGAGTGGAAGTGAGGATATGCGAGATTGTCCGGCGCATTACAATCATATCACTCCGAAGCCATCCACCGTGCGAGTTCAAAGATTCGCCCGGTGCGTAAGGAGTTCTTCTAGATGAGTCAGCTTGAGGAAGCGTTTCGGCGCCACCCGAACAATGACCGGTTCGGTTAATCTCGGGTCAACCTTAAGAAAGGCCGGGCCGGCTTACTTGTCTTATTTTACTTGGGAGCCTCGGGTTGCGTTGAGGCGGTCGCGTTCACGCACTTATCAACGCAGTTGTAGATCGATCGCTCGATACCGCGATAAACAGTCACCAAACCTTGGTTCGCGGGCGGGATTAGCTCTTCCGCGTCACGCGGCGCATTGGGAAGAGAATCGGCAAGGCTGAGCAGTGCGAGCGAAAGCGTGCCGCGCTGGCGCGACACCGCGAGCGTCTGCGTCTGGCGCGGGGTCAGTTCCAGGGTCGCGGTCTTCCCGACAACAACCTTCTGGCCGCCCTTTTCTTCGACCTGTTGGTCGATGGCGAGAACGCGCACACCCTTCAATATCCTCTCGCTGATGAACCCGTCGCTGCCGCCTGTGCGCTGGGCGTCTGCGTCGCGGCGGGTAAGAAGTACATCGACGTGGTCGTTCGGAAGAATGAAACCGCCCACGCCGGTCTCCGCTGAAATCTCGGTCGAGATCGCGCGCATGCCGGACGGCAGAATCGCCGACATGAATCCGGCATTGCCGGCCTTCACGAGTTTCTGCTCGCGCATCGGCTCGCCGGCGACGAACGGCGCGCGTGCGACCGAGCCCTTCAATTCCTCGATGGCATTCGGTCGAGTGGTCCTGCGGATGAACAGCGGACCGGCGGCCGCGAGCGGCCACGGTTGCCAGGCGAGATCATCGCTCGAGACGGCGCGGCCGATTCCGAGATCGGTTTTCGCCACGAGCACATCGACGAGGTTGGTTTCCTGCTTGATGATCGTCACTGGCGCCGGTGCCGGCGCTCTGCCGGCCAGCATGAAGGCGAGACCACCGGCGGAAACCGCGACGCCGAGCACTACGATACGAGCTACTCTCATACGCTTACGTTCCCATGGGTCGACACGGCCGAACGGAATGTTCGACCGGCATTGCAACAGCCAAACGTCAAGATATGGTTATTGAGGCGTATTTTGCCCTGGCCCGAATGCGACGCCGCGGTTAGGCCGCGAGTGCACGAATGAAGGGCGTTTCCGGATAGACGGCGAATCCCGCTGCGGCGATCGCGCACTTGTGTGTCGCCGTATGGATTCCGTGCGCTCGCCACGGAAGGGCGAGCGCAGGTAGCGATTCATTCACCATGATTGCATTCGCGGCCGATGCCCGGTATTTGGCCGGTCGTTTTAACCCTGCCGCAAGAGCTAACGCGTAGGTTTCTCCCGGTAGCGGCCAAGCACCAAAAGTGCTCGGCCGTTGAAGTGTAGAGAGACAACCGTGGTTCAAGGAGCCCTTGCTATGAAGACTCTCGTTCGTTTCGCGAAAGACGAATCCGGCGCCACCGCCATCGAGTACGGCCTCATCGCAGCCTGCATTTCGGTCGCGATTATCGCCGTGGTCCAGGGCGTCGGCACCAACCTGAACTTGACCTTCACGAAGGTCAAAGACGCGCTCGACTAATAAGCGCTTTTTTGATCGATCAGAAAACGGAAGGCCCCAGTGCAAGCGGGGCCTTCCGCACTTTTTGGAGGTCTCGCTACGGCGCCCCGGCAACTGCCGATGCAACGTAGAATCGTTCGTATTCTCTGAAATTTTGCGGTAACGGCGAAAGACACCGCTACCGGTCAGTAATCCGACGATGCGCGAGCTCGTAGAAGCTCCAAGGCTCCCGGCTTCCACGAAACGGGCACCAGGGGGAGTTTGAGCGATTCACTAATCACTCAGGGTTTGGGCGTAGCTTCAGATGCCGGCGTCTCTAGATGTGCGCCGATTGAGGCCGCCGCCGCCATGAGGACGCTAAATGGTCTTGCAGTTTATGATTTTGGGTCTGTTTCCGGCCGCGATGGCGTTCGCGGCCGCGAGCGATCTGGTCAGCATGGCCATCTCGAATCGCCTGTCGATCGCGCTTCTACTCGGTTTCTTCGTGATGGCGGCCATGATCGGTTTGCCGCTTGCGGAGGTCGGACGCCATGTCATGGCATGCCTGCTGGTGCTGGCGGTGGCTTTCGTCTTCTTCGCGCTGGGCTGGATCGGGGGTGGCGATGCCAAACTCGCCGCCGCGACCGCGCTGTGGCTCGGCTTTCCGCTGTTGCTCGAATACACGCTGGTTGCCGCCATCTTCGGCGGCATGCTGACGCTCATGCTGCTGCAACTGAAACGCTTTCCGCTGCCGTTGCCGCTCGCGGCTCAGCCCTGGATCACCCGGCTGCATACGCTCGAGAACGGCATTCCCTACGGAATCGCGCTCGCCGCGGCGGGACTCGCCGTCTATCCGGAAACGCCCTTCATGCGCGCGCTCGCGGCCTAACCGCGGCGCTGCATTCGGGCTGGGGCGACACACGCCTCATTAACCATACCTTGACGTTTGGCTGTTGCAATGCGGGTCGAACAGTCCGTTCGGCCGTGTCGGCCTCTGGGAATGTAAGCGTATGAGAGTAGCTCGTATCGTAGTGCTCGGCGTCGCGGTTTCCGCCGGCGATTCCCGCCTCAATGCGAAATGTGATCCGGATCGTCCGCTGCGGCGGGACGTCGATTCAATCCGCGAAATAGCAGCGGGCCCGAAGGAGAAGTCGCGATGAACTCAAAGTCCGCGCATTCCGCCTGCATGAAGGCCGCCGTGGCGCTCGCTGCCGCGCTCGCCGCAGCTAGCTTCTTCGTTCCCGCGGTCTCCGTGCAAGCGCAAGATGCCGTCCTCACCGCGCGCGCGAGTCCGGCAGCGAGCGGTACCCGTTTCCTCGCGCTCGGCATCGGAAAGTCGATCGTCGTCGATCTGTCGCGCGAGACCAAAGATGTGCTCGTCGCCGATCCGAAAATTGCGAACGCGGTCGTGCGCTCGGCAAAGCGCGCCTATCTCATCGGTGTTGCGGCCGGCCAGACCAGCGTGGTGTTCTTCGACACCGACGGCCAACAGATCGTCTCCTACGACATCGAAGTGGGTCGCGATGCCGCCGGTGTG
The DNA here is from genome assembly GCA_043767065.1 of Hyphomicrobiales bacterium. Taxonomy (GTDB): domain Bacteria; phylum Pseudomonadota; class Alphaproteobacteria; order Rhizobiales; family Xanthobacteraceae; genus JAHFPN01. The sequence goes on from JAYUHJ010000035.1 coordinate 7,300, forward strand.
CGTGCAGCGCTGCGCAAGATGCTGCCGAACGCCATGCTGAACGTCGACGCGGTCGGTGACAGTGTCGTGCTCTCGGGCACAGTGGCCAATGCGGTCGATGCGCAGCAGGTGGTCGAGGCGGCGTCTCGCCTGGTCGGCGATGCGAAGAAGGTCGTCAACGGCCTCATCATCATGGGCAGGGAGCAAGTGCTGCTCAAGGTCACCGTCGCTGAAGTTCAGCGCAATGTCCTGAAGCAGCTCGGCGTTGATCTGAGCGGCGCGGTTGCGATGGGCTCGTTCGCGATCGGGACCCCGACCAATCCATTCGTCGTCAACAACCCCTTCACCGTCCAGAATCAGACCATCTCTAACACGCAGGTTCCTTTTGTCGGTACGCTGCCGAATGCGGCAGGATCCATCACCGCGACGCTCCGCGCGATGGAACAGTCCGGCGTGTTGCGTACGCTCGCGGAACCGAGTCTGACCGCGATCTCGGGCGAATCGGCGAAGTTCCTCGCCGGTGGCGAGTTCCCGGTGCCCGCCGGCCAGACCTGCGATCCGACCAACGGCTGTCAAATCCAGATCCAGTTCAAGCAATTCGGCGTCGGTCTCGACTTCACGCCGGTGGTGCTCTCCGAGGGCCGCATCAGTCTCCGGATCGCAACCGAAGTGAGCGAACTTACCTCCGAAGGAGCGATCAAGCTCGCCAGCATCAGTGTTCCCGCGCTCAAGGTGCGGCGCGCGAATTCGACCGTCGAGCTGCCGTCCGGCGGCTCGATCACACTCGCCGGGCTCCTGCAAGAGCAGACCAAGCAGAACATCAACGGCTTCCCGGGGCTCATGAATCTTCCGGTCCTCGGCGCACTGTTCAAGAGCCGCGACTTCCAGACCGGTCAGACCGAGCTCGTCATCATCGTCACGCCCTACGTGGTGAAGCCGGTGGCCCGCCGCGAGCTGTCGCGTCCCGACGATGGTTTCGCCGATCCGGCCGATCCGGCAACCGTACTGCTCGGCCGCATCAATCGTGTCTACGGAAATCCGGCCCTCGGCGATCCGCGCCGTGCCTATCACGGCAAGGTCGGATTCATCATCGACTAAGCCGGCAACGGCACACATCTGGAGTGTAAGATGTTGAACTCATTCGATCGGACTGTTCACGGCGGAGCACGGCTGCTGGCGGTCGCGTTCGCGCTCGTCGCCGGCGCATGCCAGCACGATCCCGTCGTCACCAACTCATTCTATCCGACCGATTATCGCGATCGGCATCCGATCGTGGTCACAGAGCGACCGCGCTCCGTCGATGTCTTCATCGGCACCGGTCGGGGTGGTCTGACCACCGTGCAACGCGCCCAGGTGGCTGCGTTCGGTGGCGTCTGGCGACGCGAAGCCAACGGCCTGCTCGCGATCGACATTCCACACGGCACGCCGAACGAGACAGCGGCAAAAGCGACGGTGCGCGAGCTGACCAGCGTCCTGCAAAGCGCCGGCGTGCCGCCGAAAGCGATCAGCGTGCGGCCATATCGGCCGTCTGCGCCGATCGAGATCGGCCCGGTCCGTCTCAATTATCCGGTGATGCGCGCGGAGGCGGGGCCGTGCGGCGAATGGCCCGACGATCTCGGGCCGACTGCAAATCCGAATGCCTGGGAGAACCGCCCTTATTGGAACTTCGGTTGCGCTTCGCAGCGCAATCTTGCGGCCGTCGTGGTCGATCCTGCCGATCTGGTGCAGCCGCGTCCGGAAACTCCGCCCTATGCTTCGCGTCGCTCGACGGTGATGGATAAGTACCGCGTGGGTACGGACCCGGCGACCCAATACGCCAAGCCGAACGAAGCCAAAGCAAGTCAGGTTGGGCAATGATGAAATTCGCGCGTAACGCCGAGCCGGAAACCCAGGCCGCGTCGGCCGAGGGCGAGCGGCACATTCCGCCGGTTCCGCGTATTGCGGTCCAGGCGTTCTGCGAAACGCCCGAGCTTGCCGGCGCCGTACAGGCGGCGGCCGGCGATCGGCGAATGGCCAAGGCGCACGTCAAGGTGCAAATGGGCGGCCTCGCGGCCGCGAACGAAGCCTATCGTTCGGCAGCGACCCCGAACGTCATCATCGTCGAGCACGGATCGAGCGGCGACGAACTGATCGCCGGGCTGGATCGGCTCTCGGAGGCCTGCGACGCGGGGACCAAGGTTCTCGTCGTCGGACGCTTCAACGACATCGTGCTCTACCGCGAGCTCGTGCGGCGCGGAATCAGCGACTACATCATCCCGCCGGTCACGCCGATCGACGTAGTGCGCTCGGTGTCGGGGCTATTCAGCGCGCCGAATGCCGAGCCGGTCGGCCGTGTTATCGCCGTCACCGGCGCCAAGGGCGGCGTCGGAGCTTCGGTCGTCGCGCATAACCTCGCCTTCGTCATCGCGCGCAACTTCGATCTCGCATCGGTCGTGGTGGATATGGATCTGCCGTTCGGCACCGCGGGACTCGACTTCAATCAAGACCCGCCGCAAGGCATTGCCGACGCCGTGTTTTCGCCGGACCGGGTGGACAGCGCATTCGTCGACCGGCTGCTCTCCAAGTGCACGGATCACCTGAGCCTGCTCGCCGCGCCGGCGACGCTCGATCGTGAATACGACTTCGGAGGCGAGGCGTTTGAGCCGGTGCTCGACGTGTTGCGGACGTCGGTACCCTTCATCGTGCTCGACATGCCGCACATGTGGACGGCGTGGGCCAAGCGCACGCTGATCAGCGCCGACGACGTGCTTCTGGTCGCAGCCCCCGATCTTGCCAACCTGCGCAACGCGAAGAATCTCTTCGATTTCGTGCGCGGTGCGCGGCCGAACGACCGGCCACCGCACTATCTGCTCAATCAGGTGGGCGTACCCAAGCGGCCGGAAATCCGCGCCATCGACTTCGCCAAGGCCCTCGAGGCCGAGCCGGTGGCGACGATCCCATTCGATGCGCATCTGTTTGGAACCGCGGCGAACAATGGCCAGATGATCGAGGAAGTCTCCGCCAAGCATAAGATCGCCGAGACTTTCCTCTCGGTGGCCAAGGCGCTTACCGGGCGCGCCGAGGTCAAACAGCAAAAACGGGATCTTTTCTCGCCGTTGCTCGACAAACTGCGCGCCCGCAAGGCGTGATCGTTCATAGTCTGCGGGGGTAGCGCCGATGTTCGGCAAGCGGGGTTCCGCAAGCGGGGTTCAGGAGCGGGCCAAGCCGGCGCCGGCTAAGGCCGGACCGGCTCCGCGCACGCACGAGCCCACCCGCAGCGGGGCCGCGGCCGGGACCGAATTGGCCACCGCGTCCGCCCCGGTGGCCTCGCCGCCGATCGTACCGGCGGCGCCGACCTTTTCCGAAGCGCGGCGTTCGGACACCTTCTACGAGGTTAAGAGCCAGATCTTCGGCGCGCTGATCGAGGCGATCGACCTCACGCAGCTCGCCAAGCTCGACTCGATGGCGGCGCGCGAGGAAATCCGCGACATCGTCAGCGAGATCATCTCGATCAAGAACGTCGTGATGTCGATCGCGGAGCAGGAAGAGCTGCTCGAGGACATCTGCAACGACGTGCTGGGTTACGGGCCGCTCGAGCCACTGCTCGCGCGCGACGACATCGCCGATATCATGGTGAACGGCGCGAACACGGTCTATATCGAAGTCGAAGGCAAGATTCAGCGCACCAATGTGCGGTTCCGCGACAACACGCAGATCCTGAATATCTGCCAACGCATCGTCAGCCAAATCGGCCGGCGCGTCGACGAATCGAGCCCGATCTGCGACGCGCGCCTGCCGGATGGCTCGCGCGTCAACGTGATCGTGCCGCCGCTGGCGATCGACGGGCCGACACTGACGATTCGAAAATTCCGCCGCGACAAGCTCACGCTGGAGCAGTTGCAGACGTTCGGCACGATCTCGGAACATGGCGCCGACCTCCTGAAGGTGATCGGCCGCTGCCGGGTAAACGTGCTGATTTCCGGCGGTACCGGCTCGGGCAAGACGACACTCTTGAACTGCCTCACGCGCTACATCGACGATACCGAACGCATCATCACCTGCGAGGACGCTGCCGAATTGCAACTGCAGCAGCCGCATGTCGTGCGCCTCGAATCTCGTCCGCCGAATTTAGAAGGCGAAGGCGAGGTCAAGATGCGCGATCTGGTGCGCAATTGTCTGCGTATGCGTCCTGAGCGGATCATCGTCGGCGAGGTGCGCGGACCGGAGGCATTCGACCTATTGCAAGCGATGAACACCGGCCACGACGGCTCGATGGGAACGCTCCACGCCAACAGTCCGCGCGAGGCGCTCTCGCGTCTCGAATCGATGATCACCATGGGCGGCTTCTCGCTTCCGGCACGCACGATCCGCGAGATGATCGTTTCCTCGATCGACGTGATCATCCAGGTCGCGCGCATGCGCGACGGCTCGCGCCGTATTACGCACGTCACCGAGGTCGTCGGGATGGAAGGCGAAGTGGTGACGATGCAGGATCTTTTTCTCTACGAATTTCTCGGCGAGGACGCGAACGGCAAGATTCTCGGCCGCTTCCGCTCGACCGGCATCGGTCAGCCGCGGTTCTGGGACCGCGCGCGCTATTTCGGCGAAGAGAAGAAGCTCGCCGCGGCGCTCGATGCCGCCGAGGTCGACGAAACCGCGCAGCGTGGGTGAGGCCGTGTTCGGAACATTAGGCGTTGCAATTCTGATCGCCGTCGCAGTCGGCGGGGTCGCCTATGTTTTCATTTATCCGCTCTTGACGGGCGAACGGCGCGTCGAGCAGCGCATGCGCGATGTCGCCACCGTGGAGGGGGACACGCGCCGCTCGCGTAAAACGGTTGACCCCTCGGTAAAACGCCGCCAGCAGGTCGAAGATTCACTGGAGCAGATCGAGGAGCGACGGAAACGCTCGCGTCGCCCGCCGCTCTCGACGCGCCTACAGCAAGCGGGTCTCACTTGGACCAAGCGCCAATACTGGATTACGAGCGCGATCGTTGGCTTGTTCAGCGCCATCGTCGCCTGGATTTTCGGCGCCTCGATCTTGATCGCGTTGGGCGTCGGTTTTTCGGCCGGGTTCGGGTTGCCGCGCTGGATGCTTTCCTTTCTTAAAAAGAGGCGCGAGAAGCTGTTCCTCAATGAGTTCCCGAACGGGATCGACATCATCACACGCGGCGTGAAGGCCGGACTTCCGGTCGGCGACTGCATCCGGATCGTGGCTGCGGAGGCGCGCGAACCGGTGAAGGCCGAGTTCCGCATGATTGCCGAGTCGCAGTCGATCGGCATTCCGTTGGCCGATGCCAGTGCCCGGCTGTTCGAGCATATACCGCTGCCGGAAGCGAACTTCTTCGGCATCGTGGTGTCGATCCAGCAAAAGTCCGGCGGCAGCTTGTCGGAGGCGCTGGGTAATCTTTCGCGCGTTCTGCGCGAGCGCCGCAAGATGCAGGCGAAGATTCAGGCCATGAGCATGGAAGCCAAGGCTTCTGCTGCGATCATCGCGGCTCTGCCGATCGCAGTCATGCTGCTCGTGTATCTGACGAGCCCGAACTATATCGAACTTTTGTGGATCACTCCGCTCGGCCGCATGCTGATGTTTGGCAGCGGGGTGTGGATGCTGATCGGCGTATTCGTCATGCGCCGAATGATCAATTTCGATTTCTGATCGGCGGGCGCCATGATCGATCTCCTTATCGACAAGCTGCATGACACCAACCTCGTGGTGACGATACTCACCGCGCTCGCCGCCATGGCGACCGTGCTGACGCTGGCCATGCCCTATGTGTTCGGCGACAATCTCGAGCGGCGGATGAAGAGCGTCTCCATCGAGCGTAACAAGATCCGCACTCGTGAGCGCGAGCGACTTGCGCGCGGCGACCGCATCGAGCTTCGGCAGAGCCCGAAGGCTTATATGCAGTTCATCGTCGAGCAGCTGAACCTGCGCGAATGGCTCGGCGAAGAGCACGCGCGCTCGCTCTTGATCAAAGCCGGCTATCGCGGGCAAGCGCCCTATGTCGGCTTCCTGTTTTTCCGCATGCTGGCGCCCATCGGAATGTTCACGTTCGCGATGGTTTACATCTTCTTGATCCTCAAGCTCCAGCAACCGCTTTTCGTGAAGCTCGCGATGGCCTTTGCCGCCGCCTGGCTCGGCATGCGCATTCCGACGTTGTTCATCCGCAACCGGATCGCGCGCCGGCAGCTCTCGGTCCGCCGTGCGTTCCCCGACGCGCTCGATTTGCTGCTGATCTGCGTCGAGTCGGGCATGTCGATCGAGGCGGCGCTCAAGAAGGTGAGCCAGGAGATCGTAGGGCAATCGATCCCGCTCGCCGAGGAGCTGACGCTGACCACAGCCGAGCTGTCGTATCTGCAGGAGAGGCGGCAGGCGTATGATAATCTGGCCAAGCGCACGGATCTGGAGGGTGTGAAGGCGGTCTGTACCGCGCTGATCCAGGCCGAACGCTACGGAACGCCGATCGGAACGGCATTGCGGGTGCTGTCGCAGGAAATCCGCGACATGCGCATGGCCGAGGCCGAGAAGAAGGCCGCGGGCCTGCCACCCAAGCTCACGGTGCCGATGATCCTGTTCTTCCTGCCAGTGCTGTTCGTTGTCATTCTCGGTCCGGCGGCGATCCAGGTGATGGCGATCAAATAAGTACGCGCGCGTAAGCGCGATCCGGGAAATCTATTCAGATTGGAAAGAAGGATCAGCCGCGCTTGGGCTTTTTCGGCGCGGCGATCGACTTTATCGGGTCGGGCTGCTTCAACATTTCGCGTAAGTAAGCGACATTGGCGCGAGCCTCGTCGGGCGGAAGGTCGCCCGATGCAACTCGCTCGGCCTCCTCGAACTTGCCTTGCAGCCCGAGAACGAGCGCGAGATTCTGATTCACGCGCGGATCGGCGCCACCGCGTGCGGCGGCGCGCTTCAGCGTCGTCTCGG
>JAYUHJ010000036.1:0-2531 GCA_043767065.1 Hyphomicrobiales bacterium
GTCTTGGTCATCACCGAATAGTGGCTGGCGGCGACAAGTGCTGCGCCGAGGCCAGCGACCGAGCCCAAGCCGAGCGAGACCACTGGCACGGCGGAGAGATTGTCGGTCATCAGCTGGAAAATCTTCTGCGAATAGCCGATACCGCCCGGCAGATTGGCGCGGCCGGTGGTCTCGATGGTTTTCACCGAGCCGCCGCCGCCGGAGCCTTCGATCACGCGCACGATCGGGAGCTGCAGCTCGTTCGCCATCTGCTCGGCGAAGACCGCCTTCTCGGCGATGGTGGCGTCGGCCGAGCCGCCGCGTACGGTGAAATCGTCGGCGGTGACGACGACGGCGCGCCCGTCGATCATGGCGCGGCCCATCACCCGGTTCGAGGGGGTAAACGCTGAAAGCTTGCCGGCGTCGTCGTATTGCGCGCGGCCCGCAATAGCGCCGATCTCGTGGAAGCTCTCGGGGTCGGCCAGCCGCTCGATCCGCTCGCGCACCGTGAGGCGGCCGCCCTCGTGCTGGCGGCGGATCTTGTCGGGTCCGCCGAGCGCCTTGGCGAGCCGCTCGCGCTCGCGCAGCTCGTCGAGCTCCGGCTGCCAGCCGGGCGGTTTTTCGCGCTCGTTCATGGGCGTCCCTTCGAAGCGAGCAAACGATAAAGCGGGGGAAGGGGCAAGCGGGCGGCGGCCGGACGATGTAGGATCAAGACTCGTTCTCCGACAGTCCCTTTCAAACGGGGGCATGAATGCGCATTCGCAGTTCTGTTCTGACCCTGCTGCTCGGCGCCACGCTGGCAATGCTCGCGAGCGGCCCGGCGCTGGCCCAGACCACCTCGGTCGAGGATCTGGTCTCGGCGGTCGTGCGCATCAAGACCTTCATCAATCCCGACGGGCGCACGGTGCAGAATCTCGGACGCGAGCGCGAAGGCTCGGGCATCGTGATCGACGGCAACGGCCTGGTGCTCACTATCGGGTACCTGATGGTCGAGGCGCACGCGGCCGAAGTGCTGTTGAACGACGGCCGCACGGTGCCGGCGGAAATCGTCGGCTACGACCACGAAACCGGCTTCGGCCTCCTGAAGGCGATCGCGCCGCTCAAGGTCCGCCCGCTTGCGCTCGGCAAATCCGCGGAGCTGAAGGAGCGCGATCCCGCGCTGGTCGCGAGCCATGGCGGGCCCAACATGGTGGCGCCGGTGCATGTGGCGGCCAAGCGCGAGTTCGCCGGAAGCTGGGAATACTTGCTCGACGAGGCGATCTTCACCTCGCCGCCGCATCCGGCCTGGAGCGGGGCGGCGCTGATCAATCGCGAGGGCAAGCTCGTCGGTGTCGGCTCGCTGATCGTCAGCGACGCCGCCGGCACGCGCGAGCAAAATCCCGGCAACATGTTCGTGCCGATCGACCGGCTGCCGCCGATTCTGGCGGAGCTCATCGCCGACGGCCGCGCGGCGGGGCCGTTGCGGCCCTGGCTTGGGCTGACGACGGAAGAAGTCCGCGGGCGGCTTTTGATCATCGCGGTCGCGGTTGGCGGCCCGGCGGAGCAGGCCGGCGTCAAGCGCGGCGACATCGTGATCGGCGTTGCCGGCGAGCCGGCCTTGGGCCTTTCCGATTTTTACCGCAAGGCCTGGGCCAAGCGCAGCGCGGGCGATACGGTGCCGCTCGACCTGATGCGGGACAACGATCTCAAGCGCGTCGAGATTAAATCGATGAACCGGATGGATCATCTGAAACTGAAGTCGACGTTCTGAACGCGCGGCACCCCAACACGGAGGAAGCGATGAAAGTTTTCGAGGCCGGGTCGCGGCCGACCCGGCGCGCGCCCAAGGAATATTTCACCGGCGCCGTGCTGCAGGACCCGATCATCGAGGCGCCGGAGCCGGCGCGGCTGCGCTCGAGTCGCGTGACGTTCGAGCCGGCCGCGCGCACGGCCTGGCACACGCATCCGTTCGGCCAGACCCTTTATATCCTCGCCGGCGTCGGGCGCGTGCAGGTCTGGGGCGGGCCGATCCGCGAGGTGCGCGCCGGCGACGTGGTGTGGTTCGATCCGGGCGTCAAGCACTGGCACGGCGCGGCGCCGACCGTGAGCATGGTGCACATCGCGATGCAGGAAGCCAAAGACGGCAAGTACGTCGATTGGCAGGAGCACGTGAGCGACGAGCAATATGGGGCGGCGGTGGGTGGGTGAATTTCCGTTTCCCGGCCAAGCGAGCGCGCCTGAGCGCGTGAGCGCGAGCCGGGACCCAGGGCCGCATGCTCCGAGATCGATTGCCCCTGGACCCCGGCTCTCGCCGCGCTTTGCGCGGCTTCGGCCGGGGAACGTGCGAGTGAATTCAATTCTCAAACAGCAGCCCTCGTTCTCGCGAGCGGAATCCGCTCCGAGGCTTGAGTACACTTCCCCTTCTGCATCCCCGCCTACGCGGGGACAGGCAAGAAGGGGGATGGAGCGCCGCTTGGCGCTGCATCTGGTGCGCGCCTTGCGAGAGGCGCGCGGTGCCCGGAACCCCGGGCACTCGCCTTACGGCGCTCCACCGCGGCACTCGCCAGTTCCCG
>JAYUHJ010000037.1:0-2523 GCA_043767065.1 Hyphomicrobiales bacterium
AGCGCGCGGCCAATTCCTTCATCCGCTCCAGCGCCTCGGCCGCGAGCCGCTTGGTCAGCTCGCCCGCCGGCATCGTCCGCCCCAGCGCTCCAGCCTGGCCCGACCACAGCGGCGAGAAGTCGCCCGAGCCCTTCTTTTCCGCCGCGGCGCGCAAGGGCGCGATCGCATTGGCCGCAAGCGGGAACGCGGGCGTTTCCTTCGAGATTGGCCCCTGCTCGCGGATCAACCGGTTGACGATGCCGCGCGCGGAGTGGCCGCTCATCACGTTGGTGAGCACGGTGCTGGTGTCGCCAGACGCCCTGAGCGCCGCGCGGTGCGGCACGGAAATCTTCGATTCCGGGCAATGCAGATAGGCGGTGCCGATCTGTACGCCCGCCGCGCCGAGCGCGAACGCGGCCGCGATGCCGCGCGCATCGGCGATGCCGCCCGCGGCGATCACCGGCACCTTCACCGCGTCCACCACCTGCGGCACCAGCGCGAAGGTGCTCGCTTGCGTGGAAATGTCGTCGGACAGGAAAATCCCGCGGTGCCCACCGGCCTCGGCGCCCTGCGCGATGATCGCATCGACGCCGCGCGCCTCGAGCCAGCGCGCTTCCGCCACCGTGGTCGCCGACGAGATCACCTTGCAACCCGCATCCTTTACGCGCTTCAAAAGCGCGGCCTCCGGTAGCCCGAAGTGAAAGCTCGCCACCGCGGGCTTGAGCTCGACCACCATCTCGCAAAATTCCGCGTTGAACGGCGCGCGCAAGGGTGCGGGCACCGGCGCACGCGGATCGAGGCCGAGTTCGACGTAATAAGGCGCCAGCCGGTCGCGCCATGCCGCCTCACGGGCGTTGTTCTGCTCTGGCGGCTGGTGACAGAAGAATCCGAGGTTGATCGGCTTCCTGGTCGCGGCACGGATTTTCTCGACTTGCTCGCGCGCCTGCTGCGGCGTGTACATCACGCAGGGCAGCGCGCCGAGCCCGCCCGCTTCGGCCACCGCCACGCCCAGTTCCCAATCCATCGCGCCGCCCATGGGCGACAGCAGGATCGGAAGTTCGATGCCGAACAGATCGAGCAGCCGGCGGTCGGGCCACATCCAGTGCATCCTTCCTTTCCCTCCCCTTGATGGGGAGGGTCGACGCGAGCGTAGCGAGCGGCGGGGTGGGGTGGGGTGACAGCCGATCAACCCCCACCCGGCTCGCCGCTAACGCGGCTCGCCACCCTCCCCGCAAGGGGGAGGGAAAACTTCAAACCTCCACCGCCTTGCCCTTCTCCGGCACGATCACCTTGGTCGGGTGGCCCTTCATCTCGTTGACGAACTTGTCGGCGTTGGCCTCGACCATCGGCACGAACGAGCCATAGTGGCAGGGAAACACCGCCTTCAGCATGAAAAAGCGCTTCACGGCGAGTGCCGCCGTCTTCGGGCTCATGGTGAAGCGGTCGCCGATCGGCACCATCGCCACCTCGGGCCGGTAGATTTCGTTGATCAGCCCCATGTCGGAGAAAATGTCGGTATCGCCCATGTGATAGACCGTCGGCTCGCCCGGCGCCTTGACGATGACCCCGCACGGATTGCCGAGCGCGTGCGAGACGCCGTTCTCGAAATGCGCCGAGGAATGATCGGCGCGCACCAGCGAAACCGTAAAGCCGCGTTGGTCCGCGGTGCCGCCGGTGTTCATCGGGTCGAATTTCTCGACCCCCTTGCCCGCCAGCCACATGCACAGATCGTAATTGGCCACGATCCTGGCGCCGGTCTTCTTCGAAATGTCGATGGCGTCGCCGACGTGATCCGAGTGGCCGTGCGTGAGCAGGATGTGCGAGACGTCCTTGACCGCCGCCACCGGATCGCCGCCGAAGCCCGGATTGCCGGTGAAGAACGGGTCGATCAGCACCGCCTTGTCCTTGAAATCGAGCCGGAAGGCGGAATGGCCGTACCAGGTGACGCGCATGGCGAGGGTCCTTTTTCTTGGGCGGGGCGAGTATAGGCGCGGCTTACGATGCACGTCATCCTGAGGTGCGAGGCGCAAAGCGCCGAGCCTCGAAGGATGACGTGCGGGGGTTGCCCGGCATCATCCTTCGAGGCTCGCTTCGCTCGCACCTCAGGATGACGCCGGGCCTTGGCTCGTGCTACCCGCACGCCATGCCCGCGCCCGTGCTCCCGCTCGTCGAAGCCGCGCAACACTTGCCGCCGCGCGGCACGCTGCTCGGCCTCGATCTCGGCAGCAAGACCATCGGTGTAGCGGCGAGCGATCCGGACCGCCGCCTCGCCGCCGCGGTCGAAACCATCGCACGCACCAAATTCACCGCCGACGCGGCGCGGCTCTTGAAACTAGCGACTGAGCGCAACGCGGTCGGCTTCGTGCTCGGCCTGCCTCTCAACATGGACGGCTCCGAAGGACCGGCGGCGCAATCGGCCCGTGCCTTCGCGCGCAATCTCGCCGGCCGCACGGAGCTTCCGATCGCGCTCTGGGATGAGCGGCTCTCCACCGCCGCGGTCGAGCGCGAATTGATCGCGCAGGACGCCAGCCGCGCCAAGCGCGC
>JAYUHJ010000038.1:0-2522 GCA_043767065.1 Hyphomicrobiales bacterium
GCGGACGCGCCCAAGGACCCGAAGCGCTGGAAAAACCCCTCGACGCTGGTGTTCACCTATACGCCGGTGGAGGACGCCGCCGTCTACGAGACCGCGTTCAAGCCGTTCCTCGATTATCTGGGGAAGTGCACCGGCAAGCGCGTCGTCTACTTCGCGGTGCAGTCGAACGCAGCCGAGATCGAGGCGATGCGCGCGGGGCGGCTGCATGTCGGGGGCTTCTCTACAGGCCCGACCGGTTTCGCGGTGAACCTCGCTGGCGCCGTTCCGTTCGCCATCAAGGGCACCGAGAAGGAATTGCAGGGCTACAACCTGATCATGATCGTGAAGCGCGCGAGTCCCTACCAGAAAATCGCCGATCTCAAGGGCAAGAAGGTGGCGCACACCTCGCCGTCATCCAATTCCGGCCACCTCGCGCCTCAGGTGCTGTTCCCGCCGGAAGGCCTCGCCCCGGACAAAGACTACAAGGTGCTCTTCTCGGGCGGGCACGGACAATCGGTGAAAGGCGTCGAATCGGGCGACTACGACGCCGCGCCGGTCGCCTCCGACGTCTTTACCCGAATGGCGGCGCGCGGCGAGATCAAGGCCGACGATTTCCGCATCATTTACAGGAGCCCGCTGTTTCCGACTTCGTCGTTCGCCTACGCGCACGACCTCGCGCCGGATTTCGCGAAAGTGCTCACCAAGTGCTTCTACGATTACCGCTTCACGCCGGAAATGGTCAAGACCTTCGGTGGCGCCGACCGCTTTTTCCCGATCACCTACGAGAAGGACTGGGCGGTGGTGCGCAAAATCGCGGAGGAAACCGGCACGCCGTTCAATCGCGCCGCCTACGAGAAGGAATCGGCGCGAGAGGAAGCCGCGCGCAAGAAGGCGCTCGAGGCGAAAAAGTAATGTCTGAGGCAGCCCGGCCGGATCCCGTGCCGGCCGGGTCTGCGCTTGTCATCCGTGGGTTGCGCAAGGAGTACCGCCGCGGCGTCCCGGTCCTGCGCGACATCAGCATCACGTTTCCAAACCGTGGCATCACCGCCGTCATCGGCCCCTCGGGCACCGGCAAATCCACGCTCATCCGCTGCATCAACCGGCTGGTGGAACCCACCGCCGGTGAGATCCTGTTTCATGGAACCGACGTCGCGAAGCTGCGCGGCCAGGCGCTGCGCGAGACGCGCCGCCGTATCGGCATGGTGTTCCAGGAATTCAACCTGGTCGAGCGCCTGACGGTGATGGAGAACGTGCTTTCCGGACGCTTGGGCTACGTCTCCGCGTTCAAGGCCTGGCTGCGGAAGTACCCGCGGGAGGACATCAACTCCGCATGGGAGCTGCTCGACACGGTCGGGCTGACGGCGTTTGCCAATCAGCGCGCCGACGCCCTTTCCGGCGGGCAGCGCCAGCGCGTCGGCATCGCGCGGGCGATCATGCAACGTCCGGAGCTGCTGCTCGCGGATGAGCCCACGTCCTCGCTCGATCCCAAGACTTCGGTCGAGATTATGGAGTTGCTGGCAAGCCTGACCGAGAGCCGGCGCATCCCCGTGATCCTCAACATCCACAACGTGCCGCTCGCCCGTCGCTTCGCCGGCCACGTCATCGGCATGACCGGCGGCAGCATCGTCTACGACGGCGCCCCCGAGGGCCTCACCGACGAGCACCTGAAGCAGATCTACGGCGGCGAGGACTGGTTGGAGTGATCCCCGTCCCGTGACTGCTGACACGTGACTGAGGCAGCCCTGAGCCGCCCACCGCCCTTCCTGCCCAACTGGCCGGCGCGGCTGGCGTGGCTCGCACTCGCGGCGTACGCGATCTACGCCGCCTCCATACTCGGGGTCACGTGGGAGCGATTCGTCGTCGGCCTCGAAAACGGCGCCAAGTTCATCGACCGCATGGTGCCGCCGGATACCGCGGCGGACAAGATGGCGCTGCTCGCGCGCGGTCTCTACGAGACGATCGAGATCGCGGTCATTGCCTCGGCGCTCGGCATCCTGCTTTCGCTGCCCATCGGCGTGCTCGCGGCGAGAAACCTGATGCCGGCATGGGTCACCTGGCCGACGCGGCTCTTCATCGCGCTGTGCCGCTCGTTCCACCAGGTGATTGTCGCGATCCTGTTCGTGAAGGCGGTCGGCTTCGGCGCGCTCGCCGGCATCCTCGCGCTCACCGTCGCCTCGATCGGCTTCATCGCCAAGCTGTTCGCCGAGGCGATCGAGGAGATCTCGCTGAAGCAGGTCGAGGCGATTCGCGCCACCGGCGCCTCGTTCATGAATGTGATCACCCATGGCGTGATGCCGCAGGTGCTCACGCGCTTCGTCGGCTTCGCGACCTACCAGTTTGACTCCAACCTGAGAAACTCCACGATGGTCGGCATTGTCGGCGCGGGCGGCATCGGCGGCACCATGTTCGCCGCGTTCCAGAAATTCGACTACGACTATCTGCTCACCATCCTCCTCGCCATCATCGCCCTGATCATGGTGAGCGAGATGCTGCAGAACCGGATCAAGAAGCTCTATCAATGAGCATGGCCGCGGTCGACCGGG
>JAYUHJ010000039.1:0-2515 GCA_043767065.1 Hyphomicrobiales bacterium
GAGCGCGATCCGCGCCGCGCTCGGCACGCCGACGCCCGACCGGCTCCTGATGGTGGCGCAAGCCATGCGGATGGGTTTCACCGACCAGGAAATCCACGACAGTTGCCGCATCGACAAGTGGTTCCTCGGCGAAATCCGCGCGATCGTGGACACCGAGGCCGAGATCCGCGCCAAGGGCCTGCCAGCGACCGCGGGCGCGTTCCGCCGCCTCAAGGGCGACGGTTTTTCCGACGAGCGGCTTGCTACGCTGGCCGGCGTCTCCGAAGCCGAAGTCGCCAAGCGCCGCCGTGCGCTCAATGTGCGGCCGGTATTCAAGCGCATCGACACCTGCGCGGCCGAGTTCGCTTCGCCCACGGCCTATATGTATTCGACCTACGCGCCGCTGTTTGCGGGCGCACCGGCCGACGAAGCGCGGCCCTCGGACCGGAACAAGATCGCGATCCTGGGCGGCGGGCCGAACCGCATCGGCCAGGGCATCGAATTCGATTATTGCTGCTGCCACGCGGCCTTCGCGCTTTCGGAGGCCGGATTCGAGACCATCATGATCAATTGCAACCCCGAAACGGTCTCGACCGACTACGACACCTCCGACCGGCTCTATTTCGAGCCGCTGACGGCCGAAGACGTGCTCGAAATCCTGGCGCGCGAGCAGACCAAAGGAAAGCTTCTCGGCGCCATCGTGCAGTTCGGCGGCCAGACGCCCCTGAAGCTCGCGGACATACTCGAAAAGGCGAAAATCCCGATTCTCGGCACTTCCTCCGACATGATCGACCTCGCCGAGGACCGCGACCGCTTCAAGACGCTGCTCGACACGCTCAAGCTGCGCCAGCCGGAGAACGGTATCGCCAAGAGCGCGGCCGAGGCCCGGCGCATCGCGGAGCGGATCGGCTATCCGGTGGTAATCCGGCCGTCCTACGTGCTCGGCGGCCGCGCCATGGAAATCGTCTACGACTCCGCGTCGCTCGAGCGCTACATGAAGGAGGCCGTGGTCGTCTCCGGCAAGAGCCCGGTCCTGATCGACCGGTATCTCAGCGACGCCATCGAAGTGGACGTGGACGCGCTTTGCGACGGCAAGGACGTGTTCGTCGCCGGCATCCTGGAGCACATCGAGGAGGCCGGCATCCATTCCGGCGACAGCGCCTGCTCGCTGCCGCCGCACTCGCTCGACGAAAAAACGATCGAAGAACTCGAGCGCCAGACTCGCGCGCTGGCGCTGGCGCTCAATGTCGGCGGACTGATGAACGCGCAATACGCCATCAAGGGCGGCGACATTTACGTCCTCGAAGTGAACCCGCGCGCCTCGCGCACGGTGCCGTTCGTGGCCAAGACCATCGGCATCCCGATCGCCAAGATAGCGGCGCGGATCATGGCCGGCGAGAAGCTGGCCGCCTTCGGCCTGTCGCGCCCGAAGCTGCGGCACATCGCGGTGAAGGAGGCGGTGTTCCCGTTCGCCCGCTTCCCCGGCGTCGACACCGTGCTCGGGCCGGAAATGCGTTCGACCGGCGAGGTCATGGGCCTCGATTTCGATTACTCGGTCGCCTTCGCCAAGGCCCAGATGGGCGGCGGCAGCCAGCTGCCGAGCAGCGGCACCGTGTTCATTTCGGTAAAGGACGAGGACAAGCCGCGCATCCTCGAGGCGATGCGGCTCTTGAAGGGGCTGGGCTTCCAGATCATCGCCACCCACGGCACCCAGCGCTATCTGGCCGAGCAAGGCGTGGCGGCCGAAGCGGTCAACAAGGTGCACGAGGGCCGGCCGCACATCGTCGACCGGATCAAGAACGGGGGCGTCCAGCTGGTGTTCAATACCACCGACGGGGCGCAAGCCCTTGCAGATTCAAGGTCAATGCGGCGGGCCGCCCTCTTGCAAAAAGTGCCCTATTACACCACTCTTTCGGGAGCCGTCGCCGCGGCGCATGGAATCAAGGCCTACTTGGGCGGTGATCTCGAAGTGCGCGCGCTGCAAAGCTATTTCGGCGACAGGGCCTGAGTTGCCGGGCCGGCGATATGCCGGACCGACCGGGCCGCGGCGGTGGTGTTCGTGATCCGTAACGTGATCGCGGCGGCCGGAAAACCCGGCGCGCGGTCGGCGGATTTTTTTGTGAGTCGGCCCGGATCGCAGAAAATCCGGATCGGGGAGCAGGACCGATGGAAAAGATACCGATGACGGCGGCGGGATATGCCGCTCTCGAAGTCGAATTGCGCAACCGGCAGACGGTCGAGCGGCCGCGCATCATCCAGCAGATCACCGAGGCCCGCGGGCACGGCGATCTGTCGGAGAATGCCGAATATCATGCCGCCAAGGAGACCCAGTCCTTGAACGAGGGTCGTATCGCGGACCTCGAGGACAAGCTCGCGCGCGCGGACGTGATCGACGTATCGAAACTCAAGGGCGACACGGTGACGTTCGGCGCCACGGTGACGCTGGTCGATGAGGATACCGACGAGAAGAAGGTCTGGCACCTCGTGGGCGAGACCGAGGCGGACGCCAAGGCCGGCCGCATCTCCATCACCTCGC
>JAYUHJ010000040.1:0-5945 GCA_043767065.1 Hyphomicrobiales bacterium
GCTGAGCGACTGGGGCTTATTCAAAGCCGGGCAAACGGCGGTGCCAAGCGCGGTCTAACTACACCGTCGAAACGGACGCGCCGCAAGCGGCGCGCCGTTCACGGTTGACGTTAGGTCACTGTATTGAAAAGGGGAGGTTCAATGATCTGCGAATGGCTTCAACTGTCTGGTAGTGATTGCACGAACTTTTGGATGTCATTTTGGTTTTCCGTCGCTGGTGTTGTCTTGGGTGCCGTCATAGGAGCGGCGATAAGCTGGTGGTACGGTGGCTCCGTTTGGCCCCACGCGCCATAACCCGGCAGCCCAGCGGACGCGCGCGAGCGGCGCAGCATTGCAACGGTCAGCGGTCGCGCGCCGATGGCTTCCACGTTGGGCGTCAAAAGGAGACTGCGATGTTCAGCCACGTCACCATTGGCACTCATGACCTTGAGCGCGCCACTGCTTTCTACGACGCAACTCTCGCACCTCTTGGAATCGAACGGGTCTCAAAGAAGTACCCAGATTGGTCAGCGTGGCAGCGGCCTGGCGAGGTGGGCATATTCTGGGTTGGTCGGCCCTACAACAAACTACCAGCGAGCTGGGGCAACGGGACCATGGTCGCATTCGCAGCTCAATCCCGAGCAGCAGTGGACGCCGCACACGCCGCGGCCCTTGAGGTCGGTGGAATAGATGATGGGCCGCCGGGTTTGCGCCCAAACTTCGGCCCTGACTACTATGGCGCCTACATCCGCGATCCGGATGGAAACAAAATTCACTTTGTTTGCCGTAGCGAGCAATGACGCCCAACCCGTTGTTGCTGCGGACGGGCAATGAGCATCTCGTCGCTGCAACGGTGTCATTGGCCCGCCGCAGAACACGACGTTGTGCCTCAAAAAGGGTGACTCGATGAGCGCTAGCCAGAAAGCTGGAGTGATCCGGTTCTATGACACCCACCCAATTAACGAGGATGAAATCCTCGCGAAGCTTTCTGCCCGCGGCACCAATCTCGATACACTCACCGAGGACGAGCTAAAGGACTTCGATCAAGACCATTACGGTGGAGTCAATGTCGTTGACATTCTGGCCGACAAGGCTGGCATTCGTCGCGAACACCATGTGCTCGATGTGTGCAGCGGAATGGGAGGTCCGGCCCGCTGGATCGCTCACCGGTACGGCTGTCGGGTCACCGGACTCGACTTTACCGAGAGTCGCGTCGAGGCGGCAAAGCGCCTGACTCGGCGCGTCGGGCTTGATCGCGTTGTTGACTTTGTCCAGGGCGACGCTACCGCCATGCCGCTGCCTGATTCAACATACGACGTGCTGATCGGCCAGGAGTCGTGGCTGCATGTCCTCGATAAGGCCGCTCTCATTCAGCAATGTGCGCGTGTCGTAAAACCAACCGGGACCATTGCATTCACCGACATCGTCCTGAGGCTTGAGCTGACACGTGGCGAGGAAGAGCGGCTTGCTGCCGAGATGCACATTCCCAGCGTCGCTTCGGCAGACCGCTATGAGGAATTGCTCGCAGCTAATGGTTGTCAGGTCGCATTGCGCGATGATCTGTCTGAAGAATGGAAGCGCATCCTCGTCGATCGTTTGGAGATGTACCGGTCCCTGCGCGACACAACTGTCTTGAAATTCGGGGAGGCACGCTTTCTCGAATACGACCGTGCGTACAGTCATTTCGTCGGTCTTTTTGTCGCCGGCAAACTTGGTGGCGTGCGCGTCATTGCGCGTCATGAGGCATAACTTTAGGTGCTGCGGACGGGCGCCAGTGCCGCGCAAGATCAACGGTCCGTGCTCGCCCGCCGCAGACCAAAACGTTAGGTGTTCAAACGAGAATAGGCGCGAGCACTATGAGCGTGAAAAACCTTGTTGATGACGCCAAAGTGCTTTGGGATGGCGGACGTAAGAATAGTGCCTTTGCGTTGATCCTGATCGCTTTTGCTGCGACGGCCCGTCTTCGCTACCCGAAACCCATGCGAGACGGCGAGTCATTCAAGCGATTTATTCGAGACGAGCTACCCACTATCCTCGGGACCGGCGACACATCGGTATCTCTTCCATTCAAAGGAGTGTCAACGCCCGTGGAGGATATTCTCTACCACGAGCTCCGATGCCAGCTGATTCACGAAGGCGAGCTACCCGACAGTATCGTGTTCACGCCAAAGACCTTTCGCGATGGGGCGCCATACGATGTGATCACGATCACTGATCCATTTGGCATGCCGGAGGGTTGGGTTTTGAATATGGCACGGGTCGTCATGAACGCGCCAGAAAATGCCTCTCAGTATGGCCGGAACACCTAACTCCAGGTGGAACGGACGGGCTGCAAGCGCGGTGACGCTTCAACTTTTCGCGCCAGCCCGCCGTTCACCACGACGTTGGGCGTCATACCAGTAGCGGTGCTTTCGGTAACCTGACCATGTCTCCTGAGATCCTCTGGACTCCAGCTAACGCGAACGATGAGATCACCCCCTCCCATATAACTCATGTCGTCAGGACTCCTCAACTTATGGCAATTGAGCTCGCTGGGCGTGATAAGTATGGGGATCGCCATGAAGGACTTCTTCGTCTCACCCTACACCTCAAGCAGCAGCAGGTCATTGGAACCTACAGAACCGAAACCGCCCCGAACACGTGGGAAGAATCTAAGTTCACGGTTGAGGGTAAATTCCTCGACCGAGGATTTTCAACTTTTGAGGGCGAGTGGCGAGAGCCTGGCTTCAAGTGCTATTTTGAAATCATAAATCTTCCACCTGCTCCGCATCAGCCTCCCCGAAGCAAAGACACTACGAGAAAGCGCAGGCAATGACGCCCAACTTTAGGTGCTGCGGACGGGCCGCCGGCATCGCGCGGGTTCAATTGTCGGTGCCGGCCCGCCGCAGACCAAGACGTTCGGCCGCGCAGCTCTTTGCGAAGGGAGGCTCCATGGACCAGGTTGGACGTAGGAGGATTCTGGTTGCCTGGAGCGCGCTATTCGGTGCGCTGGTGGTTGCGCCGTTCACTGCCGAGGCGCAGCGCACGGAGAGAATTCATCGCATCGGATACGTGATTCCGCAATCCCGCGGTGCGAGAAACGAGGCATTCGTCCAGGCGCTTCAGGAGCTGGGCTACGTCGAGGGGCGCAACGTCCATATCGAGATGCGCTTCGCGGAAGGGCGTCCCGAACGCCTTCCCGGTCTCGTCGAGGAGGTCATTCGCACCGGGATCGATGTGCTCGTGGTGGGCGCGACGATCGGTGCGCGTGCGGCCAAGAACGCCACGAGCACGATCCCGATCGTGTTTGCAGGCTCGAGCGATCCGGTCGCCGCGGGCATCGTAACCAACCTTGCGCGCCCGGACGGCAATCTCACCGGGACTTCCCTGGCACTGAGCGACGGCTTCGCCGGGAAGTACCTGGAGCTGCTCAAGGCGGCCGCACCCCAGGTGAGGCATTTTGCTGCACTCTGGAGCTCGAGCAATCCGGCTGCCACGAGGTTCGTGAGGGATCTCCAGGCGGCCGCCCCGACGCTGGGCGTGAGGGTCGATGTGCATCATGCGTCGAATCCGGCCGAACTCGACGCAGCCCTCGCCGCAATCAGCGGCAGCGGCGCGCTGGGCCTCGTCGTGACGCCCAGCCCGTTCGCGGTGACCAGTCAGGACAAGCTCATCCGGTTCGCGGCGAGCAGACGGCTGCCCGCGATGTACTTCGACGAAAGCTTCCCCGCCGCGGGAGGTCTGATGGCATACGGGCCGAGCATTGTGGATGCGCACCGGCGCGCGGCGACGTACGTCGACAGGATCCTGAGGGGCGCGAAACCAGGCGATCTTCCCGTCGAGCAGCCGACGAAATTCAATCTGATCGTGAACCTGAGAACTGCGAACGCGCTAGGCCTCACGATTCCGCAAGCGGTCCTGCTTCGCACCGACCGATTGATCGAATGAACACGCGCCGCCGAACAACGGCTCGCAGGGCGACGCGCCGCGAGCGGCGCGCCCCTGAAGCCGGACGTTCGATGGCACCACAATACAAGGTCATCGCTGTCAATGTTCTGACGATCTATGATGCTTGCAAATAACCGGACATCGATGCAGACGGTTGCTCGCGACCTCGAATTTTCATTTGAGCTTGGAGGATCGATTCAATGACGGGCCGACGAAGCATCCTGAAGTTGGTGGGCGCAGTGGTGCTCGCGCTACCGCTCACCGGCCGTACGCAGCAGCCGCGGAGGGTGCGACGAATCGGGTATCTCAGCGGTGGCAGTGCCACCTCAACCGGGTCGCAACGCGGGGCGCAGCAGCTACGAGACGCGCTGCTGCGCAAGGGCTACGAAGAGGGAGCCAATCTCGTCATCGAGAAGCGATTTGCCGAGGGAAAGGCTGAGCAGTTGCCCGCGCTCGCGGAGGAACTGCTTCGGCTGAACGTCGAGTTGATCATTGCTGTTCTGAATCCTTCGATCGCGGCGTCGAAGAGGGTCACCCGGACCGTCCCGATCGTGATGCACGTTGGCGCCAGTCCGGTTGAGAACGGTTACGTGGAAACGCTTGCACGCCCGGGCGGCAACATCACCGGAACCACATGGAGCGGGCCCGAGAGTGCGGGAAAGATTCTTCAGATTCTGAAGGAAGCCAAGCCCGACGCGGTGCGAATAGCGACATTGTGGAATTCGACTTTCCCCGCCGCGGAGGCGTGGAAACTTGAGAGCAATCGTGCTGCGAGTAGGCTCGGCGTTTCCGTCCAGTTTTTCGACGTCACGCGGGTCGAGGAATTGGTGGTCGCCCTTGAGCGCATTGCCGCCGCGCGACCTCATGGGCTCGTCGCATGGGGCGACCATATCAACATTCCCCGAGCCCGTGAGATCGCGGCTTTCGCGATCGAGCGCAAGCTGGCGTTTATCAGCAACAGTCCCCGCCACGTGGAGGAGGGGGGACTCATCTCTTTCGCCCCCGATCTATCGGACCTCTATGACCGTACTGCCAGCTTTGTCGAACGGATCCTCCGCGGCGCAAAGCCCGCTGATTTGCCAGTCGAAGAGCCAACGAAGTTCGATCTCATTGTCAACGCCAAGACCGCGAGTGCGATCGACCATAGGATCCCGCCTCTGCTGCTGCTGCAGGCAACACGGGTGATCGAATGACGCGCGGTTATGTGCGAAACGTGCGGCGGAGGTGCATGACTGCTCTTGGGCGTCTAACGCATCTAGAGCACATGCAGCGCGGGTGTGCACGCCACCGAACAACGGCTTGCAGGACGACGCGCCGCAAGCGGCGCGCGCCTGAAGCCGGACGTGTGTGCCGGGCATGGCCCGTTACTTAGTTGGTGCAAGTCCGACTGCCAGGTTTTCGCAGAGCCGAAGGCAAGGAAAAGGGCAAGGGCGTCGCCGCGAGACGGGGTTTGAAGGAAGCTCAATCCGAAACTGCGGGACGATGAACAAAAACCGGATATGAGGCGTGGTGCATCCGGGGCGAGCGGGCACGTGACCGCGAAGCCCTCCATCTGCGGCTGGGATGCACTTTGTAAATTCGGCGTCTATGCAGGGAAGGTAACGTGTCTTACCCCGGGAGATCTGCCGGACTGTTGGCGCTAGCGAGTGAACCCACGCCAACTGAGCAAGGCGCAAGCCGAGCCGAACGAACGGCAGAAGTCAGCAAAGGGCATATTAGGCGGCGCCCCCGCCGAAGGCCCGAACGATGAAAGACGAGGGAACTTTGACGAAGAGAGACGGGAACGCATCTGACCACCTGCGCAAGCAGGCTGCGGGCAATCCGCGGGATGAACTCGTCGCTGGATCGTCAGGACAACCCGAGTCGATTCAACCCGAAGCGCTGCTGGCCCAAGTGCTGGACCGGGCCAATTTGCAGCGTGCATTGAAGCAAGTGCGCCAGAACAAAGGCGCGCCGGGCATCGACGGCATGCGCGTCGACGGTCGTCGTGCCGACTCCCGACGGGCGGGACGGCTTCGACGGCGAGGACGTGCGCAAGT
>JAYUHJ010000041.1:0-14116 GCA_043767065.1 Hyphomicrobiales bacterium
GATCTACGAGCGCTACAAGCAATGGTGCGACGAGTATTTCATGCTCAAGCACCGCAACGAGCCGCGCGGCATCGGCGGCATTTTCTTCGACTGGCACGACTCGGGCGACTGGGAAGCCGACTTTGCCTTCGTGCGCGAGGTCGGGCTGGCGTTCGCCGATATTTATCCGAAGCTGGTGCGCGCGAACTTCGCGACGCCCTGGAGCGAGGCCGAGCGCGAGGAACAGCTCGTGCGCCGCGGGCGCTATGTCGAATTCAATCTGCTCTATGACCGGGGCACGGTGTTCGGGCTGAAAACCGGCGGCAACGTGGAGTCGATTCTCTCGTCGCTGCCGCCGGTTGTGAAGTGGCCCTAGCGCATCAGGCGAAGGATTGCGCTCGCCACCATCAGCCCGCCGCCGAGCAGCACGACTGCGTCGAGGATCGCGGTGTGCAGGCTGATCGATATCCGGTCCACGATCGCGCGGGCGACGAACGCTCCGGGCAGCGCGAAAATCCCGATCAGCAACGCCACCGCGATCACGTCGGCGTCGATCACGCCGGCGACGCCGAACACACTTGCCTGCACGAGATGAACGACGAGCGAAATCGCGGCGTCGGTAGCGATGACCGCGCCACCCCCGAGCCCTGCCGCCATCAGCAGCGACACGAGGATCACGCCGGTTCCGGAAGCGGCGCCGGTGACGACGCCGAACCCGGCGGCGCCCACTGCGAGCCCGCCCTCGCCGATGTGCAAGCCTTTGTTGCGCAGGAGCCAGCGCAGCGGCACGCTGGCCATCAGGAACCCGCCGATGACGATCTGCGCGCCCATGCCGGATAGCCGCGTATAGAGCCAGGCGCCGAGCACACACGTGGGCACCGCGGTCGCGAGCACGATCAGCGCAGGTCTGAACTCGATCAATCTGCGGAAAGCGGCGATGCGGCCGGCATTGACGATGAAGGAAGCGATCGACATGACCGGCACGACCGGCTCGGGCCCCAGAATCGGGACCAGAACGAGCGGCATGAGAATGCCGGTGCCGTAGCCGGCGATGCCGCCGATCACGGCGGTGACGAGCGCCGCGCCGGCGACGAGCGCCAGCTGTAGAACCGAAAAGTCGTCGAAGATGGCTGGCACGCTAGCGTGTCGCCCTCTTCAGGTCCGCGGGCGAGATCAGCACCGAGAACCGCTCGCACCAGATGATGACGCTGGGATATTTGGAAAGATCGACGCCGGCCGGGATCGGATAGCGCTGGCTGCCTTTGAAAGCGCGCAGACCGCCGAGATCGACGAACATCGCGCCCTTGAGATCGCCGTTCTGGCGTATGCCGGCCTTGGGCACGAGATAGACGCGATAGGCGGGTCCCGGCCCTACCTCGAAATCGGGCTCCAGGAATACGACCCGATCGTAGACGCTCACCCTGCCCCGGCCCCAATGCACCGGATCGCTCGGATTGGCGTGGATGAAGGTACCGGTGGCGACCGGTACGGCAATTGTGCGGGCCGGAGCAGGTATCTGCGCGGACGGAGCAAATGGCGTTGGGCTTGCAGCCGTCGGCGGAGCCGCAGGTGACGGCGAAGCGGCAGGAGGCGTCGCGGCGGACGCAGGCGGCGGGGCGGGCTGACTTACGGGTTCGGCCGGACTGAGGCGGTCGGCGTCGGTCAATTGCTCCATCGCCGGCGGCGGCGGAAAAACATAGGGGAAAAAGAAAAATCCGAGCGCGACCCCGAACCCGGTGCCGAGGACACCGCCGAGCAAAAAGATCGCCAGCTCGCGCCAGAAACCGCGCATCCCTTCCCCACTCCGATTCTGTGTACAACCGGAGATTAGAGAGCCTTGGCGCCCGCGTCACCCTGCTCGCGCGACTGTGATCGCATTCTGGATAATGGAAACGATGCGGTCCGGTGCAGCCGGAAAGCCATCCGCGATCCACGCTTCCTCCGCCGCTTCCAGCGCCTTGCCCAGCGCGGGGCCTTTTTCCAGGCCGCGCGCGATGAAATCCTTGGCCGCGAGCGGGAACTTGGGCGGCGTCCAACGTTCTGGCAGTGCAACAAGATCTCCGGCGGTGGTTTCGCCGCTCCCGGCGCCGGAGCGCACCAGTGCGATCAGTACGCGGTCGCGGTAATCGTCGGCGCCGACCCGATAAAGCAATACGCGCGCCTCGGCTTCGCCAAAACCCGGCCCGATCCGCCACGCCTCGCCGATCGAGCGCAGACGGCGGTCCTCGTCGTTGGAGAGCCGCAACCGCTCGCGCAGCCGCGCCGCGTCGTCGATGGTGCGCACCATGAGCGCGCCCAGGCGCCGTACCGGGTCCGGCGGCAGCTTCAACGTGCGCTCGATCCCGGCGAGCCGCGCCAGCGCGCCAAGATCGGGGACGCCGAGCACGCGATCGAGAATGCCCGAGTCGGTCATGATCGCGGCGGTTTCGGGAGCGCGCTTGGCCTCCATCAGCTTCAGGATTTCGACCCGTACGCGCTCACGCGACAGCCGCTCCAGGTCGTCGCGCGCGCGGATACAGGCGGAAAGTCCCGCCTTATCCGGCGCGCCGTCGGCATAGCCGGCGAAAAAGCGGAAGAAGCGGAGCACCCGCAGATAATCCTCGGCGATGCGCGTCGCCGGATCGCCGATGAAGCGCACGCGCCGCTCCGCAATGTCCGCGAGCCCGCCGACGAAATCGATCACTTCGCCGTCGCGCTTCAGGAACAGCGCGTTGATCGTAAAGTCGCGCCGCTCGGCGTCCGCTTTCCAGTCGCGGCCGAAGCTCACCTTGGCGTGGCGGCCGAAGGTCTCGACGTCCTGGCGCAGCGTCGTGACCTCGAACGGCTTGCCGTCCACGACGACGGTCACAGTGCCGTGCTCGATGCCGGTGGGGACCGGGTTGAAACCGGCCTTGCGCGCGCGGCGCACCACCTCGTCGGGCACCGCCGTAGTCGCGAGATCGATCTCGCCGACCGGGAGACCGAGCAGCGTATTGCGCACCGCGCCGCCGACCACGCGCGCTTCCTCGCCGTCCTTGTCGAGCACTGAAAGCAGCCGCGCGAGCGGACCGGCCGTCAGCCACGGCACTTTCTCCGGCGATAGGCGCTGGCTCGCGCCGCTCATTTGGTCCTGATCCGGCCAGGAACGAGCCGGCCGTCTTCCATGTGCGCGGGCTCATAGACCCCGGTGGGCGGCGCACCGCCGAAATGGGCGAAGAAGATCAGGCCGCCGATCACCAGAACGAGGCCGGCGATAGCGAGCGACATCAGGATGCGCGCGTGCCAATGCGCGAGATCGCGCGCATCGCGCCGGGTGCTCAAGAGCACGAGCGCGTAGATCGCGAACGGCGCGAAGAACAGGAGCAGTTCGACAAGGACGGTGCGGGCCATCAGCGATACAGCCGTTCATAGAGGTTGCGGAGAATCCCCGCGGTGGCGCCCCAGATGTAGCGCTCGCCGAACGGCATCGCATAGTAGCTGCGTTGCTTGCCGCGCCATTCGCGGGAATGGCGGGCGTGATTGTCGGGCGACATGAGAAAGGCAAGCGGCACTTCGAACGTGTCCTCGACCTCGGACGGATTGAGCGACAGTTCGAAACCGGGCTCGATCACCGCCACGACCGGCACGATACGAAAGCCGGTGCCGGAGAGATAGGCGTCGAGATAGCCGAGCGGAGTGGCGTAGCGCGCAGCGAGCCCGATCTCCTCTTCGGCTTCGCGCAACGCAGTCGCGAGCGGATCGGGATCGGCCGGGTCGATCTTGCCGCCGGGAAAGGCGACCTGGCCGGCATGGTCGGGAAGCTCGCTCGAGCGCTTCGTCAGCAGCACCGTCGGTTCGGCGTGCCCGATGATTGGAACCAGCACGGCCGCGTGCCGTGGCGGCACGCTCGCCATGAATTCGGCGATCTCCGGCGAGAGTTCATGGTCGCCGCGCGGGAAGCGCATGGAGGGATCGAACAGGCGCTCGGGCGGCGCCTTATCCAAACGCTCGCGCGCGCGCGCGACGAAAGCGCCGACCGCGGCCGGCCATTCGACCGTATTGGTGGAGGATTTTTTCGATCGGAGCATCATGATTCCGCGAGCGCCGATTCCGGCGCCATGGGGAAGAATAGCCCGCTGGAGGCCACGCCGAACATGCGCTTGCCGTCGATCTCCCGCACTTCGCCGATCTCCACGAGCTCGAGAAAGACCGCACGCGTCACCCGCGCCCACAGGTCGCGGCGGACATGCAGATAGGGCTTAATACCGCCGGTGCCAATTTCAGGTTCGAAGCGCAGATTGTGGTCCGAATCGCACCGCACCATGTCGCCCACGTTGGTGCGGAACACGAGGGACCGATTCGCGCCCTCGGCTTGCAACTCGAACTCGACCGCCTGGAACGGCGCGTCATCGACGCGGATGCCGATCTTCTCCACAGGAGTCACGAGGAAATAGCGCTCGCCCTCCCGCTTCAAAACCGAGGCGAACAGACGTACCAATGCCGGGCGGCCGATCGGCGTGCCGAGATAGTACCAGGTGCCGTCGGAGGCGATGCGGATGTCGAGATCGCCGCAAAAAGGCGGATTCCACAGGTGCACGGGCGCCGGGCCGCGGCGCTTGCCGACGGCCGCGGCGACCGATTCCAGGCCCCGAGCACCCTGCTCGGTCATGCGTTGATCCAATTCCTTCACCGCTCGCAAACCCTTGATCGGCGTCCGCGCCGCGCCGGGCTAGAAGATACCGTATATGTAGCCCTGCTACCGCAAGGCCTGCCGCGCTGCCATTATTGTGGCTGAGTCGGCGGCTTTGTTGGGCTTTGGCGCCTAGCCGCGCATGGTTCTTGCATCGCCGGGGTTCTCGAACAGGACCGGACAGTGGAGAGAAAAATGAGCACCGCCACCGAAAACTTCGAGAGCCTGGACCAGGCGATCGTGCGCGCCGCCGAATCCACCGCCGCGCACGTGCGGGCGGCGCGCGCCTCGATCAGCGCCGTGATCTTCGGCCAGGAGCAGGTGGTCGATCTCGCGCTCGTCACTATCCTGGCCGGCGGTCATGCGTTGCTGATCGGCGTGCCGGGCCTGGCCAAGACCAAGCTCGTGGATACGCTGGGCACGGTGCTCGGGCTCGAGGCGCGGCGCATCCAGTTCACGCCGGACCTGATGCCCTCCGACATTCTCGGCTCCGAGGTGCTCGAAGAAAGCAACACCGGCAAGCGCGCATTCCGTTTCATCAAGGGGCCGGTGTTCGCGCAACTCCTGCTCGCCGACGAAGTGAACCGCGCGAGTCCGCGCACGCAGTCGGCGCTGTTACAGGCGATGCAGGAATATCACGTGACCATCGCCGGCCAGCGCCACGATCTGCCGCGGCCGTTCCATGTGCTCTCGACCCAGAACCCGATCGAGCAGGAAGGCACCTATCCGCTGCCCGAAGCCCAGCTCGACCGCTTCCTCATGCAGATCGACGTCTATTATCCGGACCGCGACGCGGAACGGCGCATCGTGTTCGACACTACCGGCGTCGAGGAGAGCAAACCGCGCCAAGCGATGAGCGCCGACGATCTCATGGCGGCGCAGCGGCTGGTGCGGCGCATCCCGGTCGGTCAGTCGGTGGTGGAATCGATCCTCAACCTGGTGCGCTCCGCGCGTCCCGGACCGGACGCCGACGAGATCGCCAAGCTCATCGCCTGGGGCCCGAGCCCGCGCGCGAGCCAGGCGCTGATGCTCGCGGTGCGCGCACGTGCGCTACTCGACGGCCGCCTGGCGCCTTCGATCGACGACGTGATCGCGCTCGCCGAGCCCGTGCTCAAGCACCGCATGGCGCTCACCTTCGCCGCACGCGCCGACGGCGAGACCGTCGAAGGCGTGGTCGGGCGACTCAAGGCAAGGCTCGCGTGAACGCCGCACGGCGCGATCTCAATCGGGGTCCCGACGACGCAACTGCGCGCGGCGCCGCCAATACGGCGCAGCGGCTGGTGGCGGCGATGCCGCGGCTGGTGCTCGAAGCGCGCCGCGTCGCCGGCTCGGTCTATCACGGAGTGCACGGCCGCCGCCGCGCCGGGCCGGGCGAGAATTTCTGGCAGTACCGCCGCTTTACCGATGGCGAGCCGGCCAACCGCGTCGACTGGCGACGCTCGGCGCGCGACGACCATCTCTATGTGCGCGAGCGCGAATGGGAAGCCGCGCACACGATCTGGATCTGGCCCGATCGCTCGCCCTCCATGGTGTTCGCTTCGCCGCTGGTATGGGAGACCAAGCTCGACCGCGCGCTGGTGCTCACGTTTGCGTTGGGTGAACTGCTGGTGCGCGGCGGCGAGCGGGTCGGCATCCCCGGCCTGATGCGGCCGACAGCGAGCCGCGCCGTCATCGACCGTATGGCCGATGTCATCGTCCACGCCGCGGAGACGCCGGCGAGCCTGCCGCCCGCCTTCGCGCCCGGCGCGCGCGAAGAAGTGGTGCTGCTCGGCGATTTCTGGAGCCCGACGAAAGAAGTAACCGGCATGATCGCGAGCCTCGGCAGCCGCGGCGCCGGCGGGCATCTCGTGCAGGTGGTCGACCCGGCCGAAGAGACCTTCCCCTATGGCGGCCGCATCGAGTTCCAGGAGCCCGAGGGCCTCGGCTCGATCACCATCGGCCGCGCCGAAGCGTGGAAGGACGATTTCATCCGCCGCGTCGCGCTGCATCGCGACGCCATTCGCGCCGAGGCCAAGCGGTTGGGCTGGAGTTTCGCCGTGCATCGTACCGACCGGCCGGCGAGCGAGCTCGTGCTCGCGCTGCATGCACGCATGGGCGCTTCGAACGACGTTCTCGCGGGCCGCCGCCGCACCAGCACGATGACGAACGAGGCGGTCGCATGATCGCCGGACTTCCGATCGGCTTCACCTCACCGCTTCTTCTGCTGGCGCTGTTGGCGCTGCCGATCCTGTGGTGGCTGTTGCGGCTCATTCCGCCGCGGCCGCGGCGTATCGCCTTCCCGCCGACGCGCATCCTGATGGAAATCGAGCCCAAGGAGGAGACGCCGGCGCGGACGCCCTGGTGGCTGACGCTGCTGCGGCTCGTGCTGGCTGCATTGATCATCATCGCGGCCGCCGGCCCGGTGTGGAACCCGCCGGTGCCGGGTGCGCGCGATCGCGGTCCGATCGCGCTGATCGTCGATTCCGGTTGGGCCGCCGCGGCGCAGTGGAACGAGCGCATGCGCGCGGCCGAGGCCATCATCACGCGGGCCGAGACCGAAAGCCGCGGCGTTGCGGTGATCGGCACCGGTACGCCGGCCAAGGAATTCTCGTTGCTGAGACCGGGCGAGGCGCGCGAAGCGCTGAAGCTGCTCGCCCCTGCCGCGCACACACCGGACCGCAGCGAAATCCTGGCGCCGCTTTCGCGCCTGCTGCGCGCCAGCGGCGATCTTACGGTAGTCTGGCTCAGCGACGGCGTCGATCTCGGTGACGGCGCGGCCTTCATCGAAGAGCTGAGGCGCATCGCGGGCGATCGTGTCGTTGCGGTGAACGGCGGCATCGCCGGTGCGCTCGCGCTGGTAGCCGCGGACAATGCCGCGGGCGCGCTTTCGGTCAAGGTCTTGCGCGCCGATCCGATGGCCCCCGCGCGCGGCATCGTGCGCGCGCGCGACTTGCGCGGGCTTGCGCTGGGCGATGCGGCCTTCGAGTTCTCCGGCGCCGCCGCCGAAATCGAAGCGCGCTTCGATCTGCCGGTCGAGATCCGCAACGATATCGCGCGGCTCGAAATTCTCGGCGAGCGCTCGTCCGGCGCCGTGCAACTGCTCGATAAGCGCTGGCGGCGCAGGACGGTCGGGGTGATCTCGGGTGCCACCGCCGATACGGCCCAGCCGCTGCTGGCGGCGACCTATTATCTGTCGCGCGCGCTCGGGCCGTTCGCCGACGTGCGGATCGCTGAAAGCGGATCGCCGAGCGAAGCGATCAACCGTTTCATCGATCAGCGCATCCCGTTGCTGGTGCTCTCCGACGTCGGCACCATCGTGCCGGCGTCGCGCGAGCGGCTGGCGCGCTGGATCGACGGCGGCGGCATGCTCATCCGCTTCGCCGGCCCGCGGCTCGCCGCCGCCAACGAGGACGATCTGGTACCGGTGCGGATCAGGCGCGGCGGCCGCGTGCTCGGCGGCTCGCTTTCCTGGGAGCAGCCGCAGAAGCTCGGCAGCTTCTCGCGCGAAGGGCCGTTCAACGATTTCCCCGTGCCCGACGACGTGACCGTCACGCGCCAGGTGCTGGCCGAGCCGGACGGACAACTGCCGGAGCGTACCTGGGCATCGCTAGCCGACGGCACGCCGCTGGTGACCGCGGCCAGGCGCGGGCGCGGCTTGATCATCCTGTTCCACGTCACCGCCGACACTTCCTGGTCGAACCTGCCGATCTCCGGCGTATTCGTCGACATGTTGCGGCGGACCGTGGCGCTCGCCGGCACCGCGAGCGGCGTGACCGAGACGCGCTCCGCCGTCGAGCGCGGCCCGGCGCCGACCATCGCGCCGACGCGACTCTTGGATGGCTTCGGCGCCTATACGGCACCCGCACCGACGGTGAAGCCGGTGCCGGCCGATTTCACCGGCCGCGCGATCGCCGATCACCCGCCCGGCTTTTACGGCCCGCCGGAAGGACTGTTCGCGGTAAACACGCTCGCCGCCGCCGACCGGATGAAGCCGCTCGATTTCTCCGCGCTTGCCGGCCGCGTCGAGCCCTATCGCCAGGGTGAGCCACTCGATCTGCGCTCTTATGTGTTGGTCGCGGTGCTGTCGCTGATCCTGCTCGATGCGCTGATCGTGCTGGTGCTCGCCGGCGGGCTCGCGCGCATTGCGCGGCGGCGCGCAGCGGCTGCGGCGATGGTCGGCTGCGCCGTCCTGTTCGGAGCGCCGCAATTCGGTCCGCTGCGCGCACAGGATTCGTTCGACGTGCGCGCGGCGCTGCAGACGCGGCTTGCCTATGTCGTTACCGGCGATACCGAGACCGACGCCGTGAGCCGCGCGGGGCTCGAGGGTCTGTCGCAATTTCTGCAACAGCGCACCGCGCTCGAGCCCGGCGATCCGATGGGCATCGATCTGGCGCGCGACGAGCTGGCGTTCTATCCGATGCTGTATTGGCCGATCGTGCCGACCGCGGCCAAACCCGACGCGGCGACGCTGACGCGTATCGACACGTATATGAAGCAGGGCGGCACGATCCTGTTCGACACCCGCGACGCTTTCACAGCGATTCCGGGACGGCCCGGCGAGGTATCGCCGGCGCTGGCGCGGCTGCGGGAAATCCTCGCCTCGCTCGACATCCCCGAACTCGAGCCGGTGCCGCGCGACCATGTGCTGACCAAAGCGTTCTATCTGTTGCGCGACTTTCCCGGCCGCTACAACACCGGCACGTTCTGGGTCGAGGCGCTGCCCGCGGGCGAAGACGAAACGCGGCCGGCGCGCCCCGGCGACAGCGTGTCGCCGATACTGATCACGTCGAACGATTTCGCCGGGGCCTGGGCGGTGGCCCGCGACGGCCAGCCGCTCTTGCCGCTGGTGCCCGGCGAGCCGCGGCAGCGCGAGTTCGCCTTCCGCGTCGGCGTCAATATCGTCATGTACGTGCTGACCGGCAACTACAAGGCCGACCAGGTGCATGTGCCGGCGCTGCTCGAACGGTTGGGGCAATAGCATGGCCTTCGGCCTCGCCTTCGATCCGCTCGTCTCGCTGCCGGTGCTGATCGGCGCTGCGGTGGCGGCCGGGCTGGTGGTGGCGTTGCTGCTGCTGTCGCGCTCGCGCGGGGCATTGATGCGGGCGTTCGCGCTGGCGCTCGCCATTCTCGCGCTGGCCAACCCCTCATTCACGCGCGAGGACCGCGAGCCCCTGCCCGCGGTCGCCGCAATCGTGATCGACAAAAGCGCGAGCCAACGCTTCGGCGATCGTACCCAGGCCACGGAAGCCGCGCGCATGGCGCTGATGGCGCAGCTCGGCCGCATCCCCGGCCTCGAAGTGCGCACGGTCGAGGCCGGCGCCGGCGACATCGATGGCACGCGGCTGTTCACCGCGCTCGGCGCGATACTTTCAGACGTGCCGCCGGAGCGGGTGGCGGGCGCGATCATGATCACCGATGGACGGGTGCACGACGTGCCCGCGGCCTCGCACTTGGGCTTCGCCGCGCCGGTGCACGCACTCATCACCGGCCGGGCCAATGAGCGCGACCGGCGCGTGGTGCTCACCTCGAGCCCGCGTTTCGGCATCGTCGGGCAGCGGCAGACGGTCGGCTACCGGATCGAGGACGAGGGCGCGCCGCGCGGGGCGCGCGTGCCGATCGTCGTGCGCCGCGATGGTGAGGTGGTGGGGCGTGCGGACGTGGTCGCCGGCCAGCCGGCCCAGGCTGCGATCGAAATCACTCACGCGGGACCCAACATCGTCGAGATCGAAGCCGCACCGCTCGAAGGCGAACTGACGCCGCTCAACAACCGCGCCGCGCTGACGATCGAGGGCGTGCGCGAGAAGCTGCGCGTGCTGCTCGTTTCCGGCGAGCCGCACGCGGGCGAGCGTACGTGGCGGAACTTGCTCAAGTCCGACGCCAATGTGGACCTGGTTCACTTCACTATTCTCAGGCCGCCGGAGAAACAGGACGGCACTCCGATCAACGAGCTGTCGCTCATCGCGTTTCCGACGCGCGAGCTGTTTCAGCAGAAGATCAAGGAGTTCCACCTCATCATCTTCGACCGCTACGCGCAGCAGGGCGTGCTGCCGCTGATCTATTTCGACAACATCGTGCGCTATGTGCGCGAGGGCGGCGCGGTGCTGGTCGCGGCCGGCGCGGATTATGCCGGCACCGGCTCGATCTACCGCTCGCCGCTGGAAGCGATCCTGCCGGCCGAGCCGACCGGCCGCTTGAGCGACGGCGCCTATCACGCGCGGCTCACCGAGGACGGCAAGCGGCATCCAGTGACGCGCGCGCTGGCGGGGGCGGCCGAGGAGCCGCCGCAATGGAGCCGCTGGTTCCGCGCGATCGACGCGCGCGCCGAGCCGACCTCAACCACGGTCATGAAGGGGCCGAACGGCACGCCGCTCCTGCTGCTCGCGCGCCGGAACGAAGGCCGGATCGCGCTTTTGCTGTCCGACCATATCTGGCTGTGGGCGCGGGGCTTCGAAGGCGGCGGGCCGTATCTCGATCTGCTGCGACGGCTGTCGCACTGGCTGATGAAGCAGCCCGACCTTGAAGAAGAGCGGCTCGCGCTTCTGGTGCGTGGCAACCAGCTCGTAGTCGAGCGCCGCACCATGGGCCCGACCGCGGCGCCTGTAACCATCACTTCGCCCGCGGGTATCACGCGCACACTGACGCTCGACACGGCGGAGCCCGGCATTTTCCGCGGCGCGATCGACGCAAACGAGCTCGGTCTGTGGCGCGCCACCGACGGGACATTGACGGCGCTGGTCAATGTCGGGCCGATCAACCCACTCGAATTCGCGGAAGTCACCAGCACCAAGGACGTACTCACACCGATTTCCACCGCGACCGGTGGCGGCGTATGGCGCATCGCCGAACTCGGCAATCCATCGCCGCGCGTGATCCCGGTGCGCTCGGGCGAGCGCTTCGCCGGGCCCGACTGGCTCGGCTTGAAGCTGCGCGATGTCAGCGTGGTGCGCGGGCTCGGGCTGTTCCCGCTATTCGCGGGATTGTCGGGACTGCTCTTATTGCTCGCTGGCGTCGCCGCCGCTTGGGCGCGCGAAGGCCGCTAGAGCGGCCTTCGATGGCGCGCGAAGGCCGCTGATCTCCTGCCGGTGCGTCGCCTTCCGATCACGCGATCCAACGCAAGCAGGATCAGCGCAAGAACGACGAACCCGATCAGCAACATCGCGATGTTCGTGAAGGTCTGCGGATAGCCGAGCTTCGCCACGTCGAGGAACGGGTACGGATAGCGGCCGGTATACGCGCCGCGGATCAGCGAATAGATCGTGAAGGCGACCGGAAAGATCAGCCAGACGAGCGCATTCTTGATGCGCAAGGTTCCGGTCGTCGCGGCGAGCAGCCAGAATCCGACGAAGAGGACCGGCATGACGTCGTGCAGGGTCCTGTCGGCCACGAGCGCCCAACCCTCCAGCGGCCTCAGATGCCGCAGCAGTAAGAAATATACGAGGCCGGTTATCGTCATGTACGCGGCGACGCCGCCGCGCACCGACTGCCGGTTGAAGAAGCGCGCGGGCGCGGCCAAAGACGGAAAGGCGGCGAAGGTCAGCGTCAGGGCGGCCAGGATGTTGCTGAGAATGGTGAAGAAGCCGAAGTAATTGATCGTGCGCGTTAGAAGATCGATCGGAAGATCCCGCCGCACCAGCAGCACATATTGCAGCACGAGGGCGAACCAGCCGACGGCGGCAGCGATCGCGACAAAGACACGCATGCTTCTGTTCCCTACTCCGGCAGCCGCCCCCAGGGGCCCTTCTGCCGCGAGAGCCACGGATTGCGGTGGTCGGTCTCCGCTCGATCCTGATCTTCAGGCTGTTCCTCGCCCGACTCGGCCCCCTCCTCCGCGCTGCCTTCGGGCGCCGGGAGCGCGATCGGCCCGGGATCGTGGCCGCCGGCGAATTTCACCAGCGCATCGACGCGCTTGTCGACCGATGGATGGGTGGCGAACAAATCGACGAAGCCCGAGCGCGGGTTGTCGATGCACATTTCCATGATCGCGGAATTGGCGCCGGGCAGCTCGCCGCGGCCCTCGATCTTGCGTAACGCCGAAATCATCGCATCGGGATTCTTGGTCAGCTCCACGGAGCCGGCGTCGGCCAGGTATTCGCGCGAGCGCGACAGCGCGAACTTGACGACGATCGATAGCAGCCAGGCGACCAGCACGAGCACAATGGCGATCAGGATCGCCGCCCCGCCGCCCTTGCGGTCGCCAGACGAGCGGCTGGAGCGCCACGAGCCGCCGGTGCGGAAGAACAGCCGGAAGAACAGCTCGCCGAAGAACGAGATGACGCCGGCCATGACCATGGCGATCACCATCATGCGCACGTCGCCGTTGCGGATATGGGTGAGCTCGTGGCCGAGCACGGCCTCGACCTCCTTGTCGTCGAGCCGCTCCAGCAGCCCGCTGGTGACCGTGATCGAGTATTGCCGCGGGTTGAGGCCGGTGGCGAAGGCGTTGAGCGCGGGGTCGTCCATCACCTTGAGCTTGGGCGTCGGGATGCCGCGCGAGATGCAGAGATTTTCGAGCAGGTTATAGAGCCGCGGCTGCTCTTCGCGCGTCACCTCGTGGCCGCCGGTGACCGCGTCGATCATCGATTGATGAAAGCGGTAGGCGATCAGCACCCAGAGGGCGGCGCCGCCCGTGGCCCAGGGAAAGGCATAAAGGAAATCGCGCTGCGCGCGACGGATCAAGACTTCGAGCGGCGCGCCGTCGGCGAGGAAACCCTCGGCGAACAGCGCGCCCGCGAACACCATCAGATAGACGAGGAAGAACAGCCCGATCAGCAAGAACGCGGAGCGAACCCGGTTCGCGCGGATGTGGGTGTAGAGACCAAAGGCGGCTGCCATGGCCGCTTCGCCCGCGGTTTGCGGCGCTAAGCGCCGCTCAGAACTTCACGCTCGGGACTTCCGACACGGTCTTGCGGTCCTCGCCGAGGTCGAAGAACTCCTTGTGCGAGAAGCCGAGCGTGCCCGCGAACAGCGCCGCCGGAAACTGCTGGATGCCGGTGTTGTATTCCTGCACCGCGTTGTTGAAGAAGCGGCGCGCGGCGGCGAGCTTGTTCTCGATGTCGGCGAGCTGGGCCTGCAGCTGCATGAAATTCTCGTTGGCTTTCAGGTTCGGATAGGCCTCGGCCAGCGCGAACAACCCGCGCAACGCGCCGGTGAGCATGTTCTCGGCGGCGACCTTGGCATCGGGCCCACTCGCGGCGATCGCTGCGTTGCGCGCCTTGACCACCGCGTCCAGCGTGCCGCGCTCGTGCGCCGCATAACCCTTCACGGTCTCGACCAGGTTGGGAATGAGGTCGTGGCGCTGCCGCAGCTGCACGTCCACGTCGGCGAAGGACTGGTTGACCCGCTGCCGCATCGCGACAAGGCCGTTGTAGATGACGATGATCCACAGAACGAGCGCGACGACGATTCCGAGGACGATCCATCCCGTCATGCCAGACATAGTCTTCTCCTGCAGCGCGGCCGGGTTCGCTCCGGCGCAAGCATCCTATCACGCCGCGCGGCGAAAACGCGGCG
>JAYUHJ010000042.1:0-5933 GCA_043767065.1 Hyphomicrobiales bacterium
ACGGAATTCTTTTCTATCTGGCGGAGAACAGCCTGGTCTATGTCGGCCGCAATCCGGCGGCCAACTGGATCGAATTCCACGCCAAGACCGGCGGATATAACGTCAAGACGGAATACGACGACCGGTCGCCGTCGCGCCCGATTGGCAAGCCGGTGTTCCGCAAGTTTTACCGCTACCAGATCCAGGGACCGAACGCCGAGCAGGTGATCCAGAAGCTGAACGGCGGCCCGTTCGCCGACATCAAGTTCTTCAATATGGATTACATCAAGATCGCGGGGCGGAAAGTTCGCGCGCTGCGTCACGGCATGGCCGGTGCGCCGGGCCTGGAGGTCTGGGGTCCGTACGCGGAAGGCGAAGAGATCCGGTCTGCAATCATCGAAGCCGGCAAGGATTTCGGCCTCGTTCAGGTCGGCGCGCGCGCTTACGCCACCAACACGCTGGAGTCTGGCTGGATTCCGTCGCCGGTGCCGGCGGTCTATACCGGCGACAAGATGAAGTCCTATCGGCAGTGGCTGCCGGGCACGAGCTACGAGGCCAATGCCGGGCTCGGTGGCAGCTTCGTCTCGAAAAAGATCGAGGACTATTACACCTCGCCGCACGAACTGGGCTACGCCTCGTTCACCAAGTTCGACCACGACTTCATTGGTAAGGAAGCCCTGCAGAAGATGGAAGGCAAGGTGCACCGCAAGAAGGTGACGTTTGCCTGGAATGACCAGGATGTCGTCAAAGTTTTCCAGTCGATGTTCGCGCCCGCTGGCGAAAACTACAAGTTCATCGATCTGCCGCTGTCGAACTACGCATCGAGCTCGTTCGACAGCGTGATGAGCGGCGGAAAAATGGTCGGCGCCTCAATGTTCAGCGGCTACACCTACAACGAGCGCAAGGTGTTGTCGCTTGGCTTTGTCGAAGAGCAATATGCCAAGCCGGGCACCGAGCTCACGCTGGTTTGGGGCGAGGAAAACGGCGGCACGAAAAAGACCACGGTCGAGCGTCACAAGCAGACGGAGCTGCGGGTGACCGTCGCGCCGGTGCCTTACGCCGCGGTGGTGCGCGAGACCTACCATGAAGGTTGGCGCTCGGCCGCTAGCAGGTGAGCCGGGCACTTAGGTCGAGCACTTCATGAAAATCGTCGGCTTCGAGAGCGGGCAAGGACTGCGGCTGGGCGTAGTCGAGGGCGATCAGGTGATCGACCTGCAGGCGGCCGATGCGAAGGTGCCCGCGAACCTCGCGGATTATCTGGCGAGCAGCGGTGGCGATCTCAAGCCGCTCGCGGATCTCGCCAAGCGCGCGCCGGCCTCGGCGCGGGTGCCGCTCAAGACGCTCAAATTCGGCCTGCCGGTGGCGCGCCCGGGGAAGATTATCTGTCTCGGCCTCAACTACATGGACCACGTCAAGGAAGGTCCGAACCGCGACAATATTCCGAAGTTCCCGACGATTTTCATGCGCAGCACGACCTCGATGGCGCCGCATCAGGCGCCGCTCCTGCGCCCGAAGGTTTCGGAGACCTTCGACTACGAGGCCGAGCTCGCGCTCGTCGTCGGCAAGCGCGCGAAGCATCTCACGATGGAAAACGCCTACTCGGTCATCGCCGGCTGGTCCTGCGTCAATGAAGGGTCGATCCGCGAATTCCAGCGCAAGACCACGCAATGGGACATGGGCAAGAATTTCGACCGCAGCGGCGGCTTCGGCCCCTGGATGGTGAGCGCCGACGAGGTGCCCGCGGGCGGCAAGGGGCTGAAGATCGAGAGCCGGCTCAACGGCCAGGTCATGCAGTCGGACAACACCGACAACATGATGTTTCCGGTGGCCGAGACGCTGGTCTATCTCACTCAAGGCATGACGCTGGAGCCCGGCGACGTGCTGGTCACCGGCACGCCCTCCGGCGTCGGCCACGCACGCAAGCCGCCGGTCTGGATGAAGGGCGGCGACGTGGCCGAGATCGTGATCGAAGGCGTCGGCACGCTGCGCAATCCGATCGAGGACGAGAAGTAGTCGCCTCGTGCCCCGGATGCGGCGCAGCACGAAGTGATGCGCCGCTGATCCGGGGCCTATAAGCGGATCAGCAAAAAGATGGGTCCCGGATCTGCAGTGCACCGCTTCGCGCTGCACTGCGTCCGGGACACGAACGAAAATCAATCCGTCGGCCGCGGCCCGAACAGGCGTTCGGCGTTGCCGTGCGCAATCTTGGCGGCTTGGTCGCGCGGCAATTGCGCGAGCCACTTGCGATACTCGCCAAAGATAGTGTCGTAGGAAAACCAGCGCTCGTTGATCCAGGTATCGGAACCGAGCAGGAAACGGTCGGCGTAGCGCGCGAACAGGAGCTTCCATTCGGGCGAGAGCTTGCCGGAGCCATCGGTGATGCCGCCGCGATACGAGAGCTCGCCCCACAGCGCCGGATATTTCTCGAGCATCTGTTGCACACGCGACGGCGAGACGGAGAAGCCGGTGTGCGCCCAGATGATCTTGGCACGTGGATCGTGCGAGAACAGAATTTCGATCGCGTCCGCGTCGCAGTGCGCGTGAAGATAGAGCCCGTGCTCAGCGGTGAAACGGACGGCCTTGATCGCAATCTCGCCGCGCGCATTGGCCGAGTCGTAGAGATGAAACTCGCCGACGCCGCGATAATAGCCACGCTTGAACTCGGATTCGATCAGCTCGTAGATCGCCGGATCGTTGAACCAGGTCTGGATGTCGGCGCGCGTGCGATAGGGCCGGATGAAGGGCACGACCCAGAGGCCGGCGGGCTTGGCGGCGACCAGCGCGCGGGTGCCGTCGTTGGGGCGGCTGGTTGCAAGCACGCCGGTGATGTTGTTGCGGCGGAACACTTCGAGCACCTGTTCCATCGAATAGAACGGCGTCGGCTCCCAGTTGTAATGCATGTGCGCGTCGAAGATCGGCATGCGCTCCTGCGCGGTCGCTGGCGGTACGAAGACGGCCAGCGTGGCGAGGAGAATTGCGTTCAGAAATCGCGCGCGCACGGAAACCTCACTTCTTCCGGATGTGAAACACCAGCAGCTCCGGTCCATTTCGGCTGTCGACCAGCGCGTCGCCGGTCTCGCGCAACAGGTTCGGGATGTCGATGCTGGTCAGCGGATCGGTGCACTCGATCACGAGCTCCTCGCCCGCAGTCATGCGCGAAAGCGCCTTCTTGGTCTTCAGCGCCGGGAGCGGGCATTTCAGCCCACGCAGATCGAGGCGGGTTTCGGACATGGCGGCTCTATAGCAGAAAGCTATGGATTTGCGCGCTTGGAGCGGGCTTGGCCTCGCTACCGGGCGCGGTTCTGTTCGGCTAGAGAAGGGGCATGAACCCGCCGGCCGAAACTGCCCAGCGCATCGCGCGCCTGGCGCCGCTCAAGGAAGTGCTCGCGCAGGTCGAGGCGCTGGCGCGGCCCGTCGTGCCGCGCGACGCCGCGCTCGAGGAGGCTCTCGGCTGCGTGCTGGCGACCGATGTGACGGCGCTGGAGTCGCGGCCGGCACAGCCGGTCGCGCTCACCGACGGATGGGCGGTGCGCGCGGAGCTTGTGCAAGATGCCGGCGCCTATTCGCCGATTGCGCTCTCGCCGCCGCCGGCCTGGGTCGAAGTGGGCGACCGGCTGCCGCCCGATGCGGATGCGCTCCTGCCGCCGGACGCGGTCACCGTGCGGGGAAACAATTTCGAGGCGATTGCCGGGGCCGTGCCCGGCACCGGCGTGCTTGCGGCCGGCGGCAACGTGGAGCGCGGGGCGCTGTTGCGGCGTGCGGGCGAGCGGTTGCGCGCGAGCGATATGGCGGTTCTGGCGGCGCTTGGCGTCGCGATCGTTCACGCGCGCGTGCCGAATATCCGGATTGTAGCCACAAACCTGAAACTCGGACACGGCATCGCCGCCACTTTGCTCAAGCGCGCGATCGAGGCTGCGGGGGGCGCGGCGACGATCGACTCCGATCTGCCGCTCGAACGCGCGCTGCTCGACGAGGGTGCGGACGCGGTATTCGTCATTGGCGGCACCGGACAAGGCAAGCGCGATGCGAGCGTCACCGCGCTCGCGCGGGTCGGCCGCGTCGCGATCCATGGCTTCGGCATTGCGCCCGGCGAGACCGGGGGATTGGGCGAAGCCGGCGGACGTCCGGTCTTGCTGTTTCCCGGAAGGCTGGATGCGGCACTTGCGGTGTGGCTGCTCGTGGGTTCAAAGCTCGTGGCGCGGCTCACTGGATCGACCGCAAGGGAAATGACGGTCGAGGCAAAACTCGCGCGCAAAATCGCCTCACAAGTTGGAATTGCCGAAGTGGTCCCCGTGCGGCGCGTAGATGACGGCCTCGAGCCGCTTGCATCGGCACCTTTGGGATTAGCGACGCTGGCGCGCGCCGACGGCTGGGTCTTGGTTCCACCAGAGAGCGAAGGATTTCCGGCGGGTGCAATGGTCGAAATGCAGGCGCTGCCATGAGCCGCGAGCGTAAACCCACGCGCGACGACGCGCTGTTGGAAGCCGTGCGGCGCGCGGCGCGGCAGGAACAATTTCTCGAAGTGGTGGCGCCGGAAGAGGCGCGCGCGCGATTCAACAAGCATCTCGATCTAAAGCCGCTTGCGGCCGAGCGCGTCGCGCTTGCAGACGTGCTCGGGCGCGTGCTCGGCGCCGATATCAAGGCGCCGATCGACGTGCCGCCGTTCGATCGCTCGAACGTCGATGGGTTCACCGTGCGTGCGGCCGATATCGCGGGCGCAAGCGATGCGAATCCGCGGCGCCTCATG
Source organism: Hyphomicrobiales bacterium (assembly GCA_043767065.1). Taxonomy (GTDB): domain Bacteria; phylum Pseudomonadota; class Alphaproteobacteria; order Rhizobiales; family Xanthobacteraceae; genus JAHFPN01. The sequence continues at coordinate 4,727 of JAYUHJ010000042.1, forward strand.
CTCAACGAAGAAGTGCTGGCGTGCGGTGTCGCACCGAAGCTCGCGGTGGTGCCGGGCACGGCCACGACGATCGCAACCGGCGGCATGGTGCCGCGCGGCGCCGATGCCGTGGTGATGATCGAGCAAACGGAACTGATCGAGACGGCCGCCGGCCCCGCGATCGAGGTGCGGCGTGCCGCGGCGCCCGGTCAGTTCATCTCGTTTGCTGGCTCCGACATCGCGCGCGGTGAGACGCTGTTGCGCCGCGGCTCGGTGCTGGGCTCGCGCGAGATCGGCATGTGTGCTGCCTGCGGGCTCGCCGAGATCGACGTGGTGCGGCGGCCTAAAGTGGCGGTGCTTTCAACCGGCGACGAACTGGTCGCGCCCGGCGGGAAGCTACCGCCCGGCGGCGTTTATGACTCGAATGCCGCGATTCTTGCTGCCGCCGTCACCGAGGCCGGCGGCGAGCCGGTGAGCTTTGGTGTGTTCCCGGACGACGTAAACGCGCTGGAAAAAGGCGTGCGCAATGCGCTAGGGCGCTGCGATATCGTAGTGCTCTCCGGCGGCACCTCGAAAGGGGCGGGCGACCTTTCGCATCAGGTCGTCTCGAAGCTCGGCAAGCCCGGCATCGTCGTGCACGGGGTGGCGCTCAAGCCCGGCAAGCCCTTGTGCCTTGCGGTCGCCGAGGAGAAGGCGATCATCGTTCTCCCCGGCTTTCCCACATCCGCTATTTTCACCTTTCACGCTTTCGTCGCGCCGATCATCCGCGCCTATGCAGGCCTGCCGCCGGAGGCGGCGCGCACGATCGAGGCCACAATTCCCGTGCGCGTCCCCTCGGAGCTCGGGCGGCATGAATTCGTGCTGGTAGCGCTGGTCGAGGGCGAGCAAGGCCCGGTCGCGCTGCCGACCGGCAAGGGCTCAGGCTCGGTGACGAGTTTCTCGCAGGCGGACGGGTTCATCGAGATCGATGCGCTCGCTACCGCACTCGACGCGGGCACCCACGCGCGGGTGACGTTGATGGGCGAGTCGGCGCGGGCCCCTGATTTGCTAATTACCGGCAGCCATTGCATTGCGCTCGACGCGGTGCTGGGAAATCTCGCCGAGCGGGGATTGACGGCGCGCACCATCGTGGTCGGCAGCCTCGGCGGTGTCGCGGCGGCACGGCGCGGCGAGTGCGATCTGGCGCCGGTGCATCTGCTCGATCCCGCGAGCGGCATCTACAACAAGC
>JAYUHJ010000043.1:0-2503 GCA_043767065.1 Hyphomicrobiales bacterium
ACGTGAATGGTTTTTTGAATCAAGATTGCGTCCCGGTGCATGATCTTGAATCAATGTTTCCCGGGACCTCCCTCAAAATCCTTTTTCAACAGCATCGACCAAAAGTGGACGTTCGCTTAGCTCGATTGAAAGGCCGAATCCATAGACGCGAGGGACTTAAAATTCCTCAGGGAAATCCCCTTGCAGGTTCGATTCCTGGCGTCGGCACCAATCGGGGAATTGCGGGAATGCGGTTGGCGACAATAACCGTGCGATGCTTTGATCAGCGCACATGTTGTACGCGGGCGCGACGCAATTCTGCCCCCCAATTCTCACGCGCGCATGAACTGAGCCACCAGATAGACCGCGAGCCCTGCAAGGCTGAACCAGCACCCCCAATACAGAAGGCGATGCCACCAGGGGAACACCTCCGCCGCTTGCGCTTCGATCTGGTTCTTCGCGTACATTTCCCAGCCGTGACTCACAATTCCGAGAGCGATGGTGAGCCAAGCGATAGCGCTGCCGACGGCGGGCAGTATTAACCCAATGCCGACGCCGAGCACCAGCGCGCCGGTGGTCGAGAGGAGTTCGGCGGCCTTACGCTGCGCCGCGGCGCTTCTCGACAATGTCGCGAAAGGCACGATCTGCTCTCGACCACCTGGACTCACGGCCTGCCGCCTACGCGATTGAGTACCCAGCCGAAAATCGCACCGAGCCCGAAGGCCCAGATGACGGACACGGCCAGTGCATAGAAGAACGAGCCAAAATTGAACATCGTCGGTCCGCTCTGTAACTTGCGGAAATCCATCCCATGGAACAGCGCGTTCATGTAATACGCGGCTGCGTCGGGCCAGAGCCAGAAAACGAGGGCGCAGGCCGTGTAGCCGACACCGACAGTCACGGCGAGCGCCGTGCCAGCATGCATTGGATTGATCGTCGTCATAGTTGTCTCCAATTCTTGGGTAGCGGCCGTTTCAGACTTGGTTGCTATTCCTTGGCAGGGTGCCAGTCGTTTCCGACTAAGTTCCGGATGACGCCATGGCCGGGCAAGCGCACGCTGCCGCTGTGCGACGCAAAAGCCTCGTCGGCTTGCTGCTGGAATGAGCCGAGAGCATAAGCGGAACCCACTGCTATAACGATCGCAAGGAGAGCCGCCGTGAGAAAGGTTTTCATCGCTATTCTCCTGTCAGTTAGCGAATATGAGCTACGATGAATTTCTCGCTCCCGATGCGAAGACGCATTGACCTAGATCAAGTAAGTCGCGCCCACTTCGGCAGTGCGGGAAGGAGGCACGCGAAGACGCATTCAATTCCAGCATGCTCCTCAGACGACCGTGCCAAAAACGCGCCCGATACCGGCAGTGAGCGCCATAGCTAGCGCACCCCAGAATGTCACCCGCGCCGTAGCTCTGAGGACGTTCGCGCCGCCCGCGCTTGCTCCGATCGCGCCGAGTAGCGCGAGAAAACCCAATGACGCGGCTGAGACAACGGGGACAAGTGCGCCTGCAGGCGATACGACGACCATAAGCAAGGGCATGGCCGCGCCGACAGCAAACGTTGCAGCCGATGTCAGCGCGGCTTGCACCGGACGCGCGGTGGTGATTTCCGAGATACCGAGCTCGTCGTGAGCATGGGCGGCCAGGGCGTCTTTCGCCATCAGCTGGAGCGCAACCTGCCGCGCAAGCTCGCGATCGACGCCGCGCTTGACGTAGATTTCGGCAAGTTCTTCACGCTCAAACCCGATGTCCTCGCTCAGCTCCTTGCGTTCGCGCGCGAGGTCCGCTTGTTCGGTATCGGATTGCGAGCTGACGGACACATATTCGCCAGCGGCCATCGACATGGCGCCGGCAACGAGTCCCGCGATGCCCGCAATCAGTACGTCGTGCTGGGTCGCGGCCGCCGCGGCGACGCCGACGATCAAGCTCGCAGTCGAAACGATCCCATCATTGGCCCCAAGGACGGCTGCTCGCAGCCATCCGATGCGCGCGATAAGATGGTCTTCCGGATGTAGGCGAAGGCGGCTCATACGTTCCTCCCGACCACTGCGTGTCCCGCGTGCGGTGAGACTCAATCAACCTGAATGGAGCGCCAGATAGCATGGTTGTCAGGACCCGAGCCTTACATTTTGTTCGATGCCAAATCGATTGCGCTGGCTTCCGTTGAGCCAGGTCAATGCTGGCTTCTGTGTAACTCCTAGCCTTCAACAAGAACGTGGAGTCTCGGCCACGTTCCGGAAGAATCAGGAGACACATCATGAACTTTGCAGCCAAGCACCCAACTCTCGCGTCGTTCTTTCTTGCGGTAGCTATCGCCGCCATTCTCGGCGCTTTGCTCGTCTATTCCATGCCGCCAAGATTTTGAGTGCGGCAAGCGCCGCGATCTAGTAGTGCGGGCGCGCTCACGCAAGGAATACCCGGTTTGAGGCTAGCCACGCAGCTCTTGCAGCCGATTAAAGCGATGCGGCTGCGCTACGTGCCGCTGCTGATGGTCTATTTCTCCTATGGCGCGACCGGCGTGGTCGATAT
>JAYUHJ010000044.1:0-2500 GCA_043767065.1 Hyphomicrobiales bacterium
GAGAACGACGTGCACATCATCGGCATTTCGTCGCTCGCCGCCGCACATCTGACGCTGGTGCCGGAGCTCAAGGCCGAGCTCGAGCGCCAGGGCCGCGGCGACATCATGATCGTGGTCGGCGGCGTGATCCCGCCGCAGGATTTCGCGGCGGTGAAGGCGGCCGGCGCCGAGGCGATCTTCCCGCCGGGTACCGTGATCGCGGAAGCGGCCGAGGAACTCCTGAAGAAGCTCGCCCAGCGTCTGGGCCACAAGCGCGCGGCGGCGGAATAGCAAACGGCCGGCCCAGGCGTGCATACCCGGGCCGGCCGTCGCGGCGCCTAGCTAGCGCCGCCGCTCCTTGAGCTTCGCCAAGGAAGCGTTAGTGGAGCGTCTTCACCCAGCTTTCGAGCTGACGCTCGGCCTCCTCCTTGGCGAAGCCGTAGCGCTCCTGGATCTTGCCCAGAAGCTCCTCGCGCTTGCCGTGGATGTTGGCTAGATCGTCATCGGTCAGGCGCGCCCATTGCTGCCGCGCTTGGCCTTTGACCTGGTTCCACTTTCCTTCGATCTGTTGCCAGTTCATGGATCGTGTCCTCCATCATGTCCGGCCCCGCGGACGCGCGGCCGGGCTCCGATCTTGGAACCGGGCAAGTCGAAACCCGTGAGCGGGCCCTAATCCGGCGCTCGATTGACCATTTTGGGGAAAATTGCGGACGGAATTCGACGGAAACGGTTTGTCAACCGTGCGAAGCGTGAGAAATTGCGCGTGAGTTCATAATCTCGTGAGCGAGCACGCGCGATTCGCATGGCTACCTTGCTGAAAGACCCCGCCCTCCTCGCCGAGCAGGTTTGCACCGGCGACCGCGCCGCGCTGGCGCGCGCGATCACGCTCGTCGAATCGAAAAAGCCCGAGCATCGCGCGCGTGCGCAGGAACTGTTGCGCAAACTGTTGCCCGCGACCGGCAAGGCGGTGCGCGTCGGCATCACCGGCGTGCCCGGCGTCGGCAAGTCGACCGCGATCGACACGCTTGGAAGCTATCTCACCGCCGAGGGCCATCGCGTCGCGGTGCTCGCGGTCGATCCGTCATCGAAGCGCACCGGCGGCTCGATCCTCGGCGACAAGACGCGCATGGCGCGTCTGGCCGTGGACGAGCGTGCGTTCGTGCGCCCCTCGCCTGCCGCCGGTACGCTCGGCGGCGTCGCCGCGCGCACGCGGGAGACAATGCTCTTGTGCGAAGCGGCAGGCTACGACGTGGTGCTGGTGGAGACGGTCGGCGCGGGCCAGTCGGAAACCGAAGTTGCTGAAATGACCGACACGTTTCTGGTGCTGATGTTGCCCGGCGCCGGCGACGAACTGCAGGGATTGAAAAAGGGCGTTCTGGAACTCGCCGACATCGTCGCGGTGAACAAGGCTGATGGCGACAATGTTACGCGCGCCAAGGCGGCGGCGGCATCGCTCAAGGCGGCGCTGAACATCCTCTCCGGCGGCGGCAACGCGCCGCCGCCTCCTGTGCTCACGTTCTCAGCGCTCACCGGCGACGGAATTATACCGATGTGGAAAGCCGTGCTCGCGCATCGTGGCCAGCTCGGCGCCAAAGGCTTAGAGGCCAAGCGGCGCGCCCAGCAGGTGCGTGCCATGTGGGCGCTGATCGACGAGCGGCTGCGCGAGCGGCTGCGCGGCGACGCGAAAGTGAAGGCGAAACTGCCGGCGCTCGAAGCCGGAGTCGCGGCCGGGAAAATTCCACCGGCCCAGGCTGCCGACCAGCTTGCGCGCCTGCTTGGGCTCTAGCGGATGCTCAAAGTTCTCGTCGCCGGCTTTGGGCCGTTTCCCGGCGCGCCGCGCAATCCATCCGGCGATCTGGCGCTGGCGCTCGGCCGGATGCGGCGGCCAGGGCTGGCCGAAGTGAAAATCTACGCCCACGTTTTTCCGACCATTTACGCCGCGGTCGCGAAAGAGCTGCCACGCCTGCTCGCGAAATACGACCCCGACGCGGTGCTGTTGTTCGGCCTGGCCGGCCGCAGCGACCGGGTGCGGATCGAGACGCGGGCGGTGAACGCCGCCTCGCTGATTCATCCTGATGCGGCTCGTAATACTCCCGCTTCGCGCAAGCTGTTTCCGAAAGCACCTACAGAGCTTTTCGTCCGACCCGAGATCCGCCGCCTGATCGCGGCCGCGCGACGCGGCGGCGTGCCGGCACGGCTTTCGCGGGATGCGGGGCGCTACGTCTGCAATGCCAGCCTGTTCTGCTGTCTCGATAAGACCCGGCAGAAGCGCCGGCCGTTGGTAACCTTTATCCACATTCCCTCGCCGCGGGCGCGGAACGGGCGCCGCCTGCATGACAAGCAGCCCAGCAGCATGGCGCTGTTTCGCGCCGGCGAAGCGATCCTGCGCGCGCTGGTGGCCGAGGCGCGGCGAAGGTAAACGTCCCGAAACGAAACAGAAGCCCGGCACGCGTCTTGGATCAGAGAGCTCCCCAGCTACGGGAGCACACCGTGTCAGTCGATCGCCGCACTCTTCTCGGTT
>JAYUHJ010000045.1:0-5910 GCA_043767065.1 Hyphomicrobiales bacterium
TCTATGAGCTGGCCCCGACCTGGCCCTATGCATTCTGGGCCTTGGTGCAGCCGAATGAGGCTACGCAACCTTTATCGACGATGCTCGCGGGCTTGAAGAAGGACGGCAAGATCAAGGGCCGCATCGCTGTGATCAATCCGACGGTGCAGCTCGGCGTGGAGCTGAGCACGGCATTCGTCGCGGCGGCGACCAAGGACGGGCTCGATGTCGTGTTCAACAAGGGCTATCCGTTCGGCGCTGCGGACCTGCAACCGCTGATCCGCGAACTGATGGCGACCAATCCGGATGCCCTCATCGCCTTCAGCTATCCGCCGGACACGTTCATGATCACCGAACAAGCGCAGGTCGTGGGCTTCAACCCGCAGATCTTGTACCTGGCGATCGGAACTCCGTTCCCGGGCTTCAAGGGCAAGTTCGGCAACAAGGTCAACGGCATTCTGCTGTACGGCGGCATCGATCCTGGTGCGCCGGGCTTGGACGACTACAACAAGGCCCACCGCGCCATGTTCAACCGCGAGTCGGAAGCCGGCGCGGTCGGCGTGTATGGCTTTCTCCAGGTCACGCAGCAGGCGATCGAAACCGTAGGCGAGATCGATCGCAAGAAGATTCGCGATGCGATCGCGAACGGCACATTCAGCACTGTCTTTGGCGAGATCAAGTTCAAGAATCAGCTCACCGTCGATCCTTGGGCCGTCGGCCAGTGGCAGAACGGCGAAGTAGTGGGCGTCTATCCCGCCAACAAGAAGGGTGCGCGGCCGCTGCAGTTCCCGAAGCCGGCGTGGTCGTAACGCCAGCGAAGACTTGATGGAGGGGCGGGGCCGCGCGATCGGCTCCGCCCTTTCCCGTTCTCGGAGGCGTGCGAGGGCGCATCGCGCTATGGTCACGCGCTTTCCGCTGCGTGATTCGCCCGATGCTCCCCTCGCTCCGCCACGAAGTTTAGCTCGCTCACTTCACTACAATGACCGGTATTTCAGCGAGCTGCACCACTTTACTCGCTAGAGAGCCGAATGACAGGCCGATCGTCCGTGTGAGCCAGCGGCGAAAAGCTCTGGGGGGCGGTTCACTGACAACGATCAGATCGCAGCGTTCCTCGTTGGCGCATCTGAGGATGGTCTCGGCGGGCGCGCCGAGTTCGATGCGCTCCTTGTGTGCGATATCGGCCTGATCGAGCCTGCGGCCTGCACTCCTGACGATCGGCTTTCCGAGATCGTTCACCAGTCGGTCATGAATCTCGTCCTGCTTAAAGGAGCCATATCCACGCAGCCGCCAGTCTTCGGGTTCAGGCTGGACATTGAGAACGACGACCTCGATCGGAATTCCACTTTCAGCGAGTCCGATCAGATATTCCAGAACGCGACCCGTGCGCTCGGAGCCGTCAACCGCCGCTAGGATTTTTTGCGTATTGTGCTTGGCTCCAACCGCGCGTCTGGTACGGCGAGCCGCCACCTTCCGCCCTCCGATTGCCTTGGTGTGAACTGCGGTCATCGGAACACTCTCCGTTTCATCTTCAGCCGGGCAGAAGCCAGAATGCCGCCGCGGCAACGAGCGTGGGCACGGTCGCGGCAGCGGCAAGGCCGACGGCACTGATCGCACCGTCTTCAAAGTTTCCCTTGAGGATGGCGAAGCCTGCCGGATTGGGGGCGTTGGCGATCACCGTCAGCCCACCTCCGGTGACAGCGCCCGCCACCAGCGAATATTTGAGCTCGTCGGTTATGCCATCGACAAGCGAGCCAAGATAAGTGAGCGCGGCATTGTCGACGATCGCCGTGAGCAGCGTCGCGCCGACGAATAACGTGTTCGCGCTCATTTCTGCCAAGAGCGGCTGCAGCCACCATTTCTGCTGGCCACCGAGCACCACGAGCCCGGCCAGGAAGAACGCGACCATCAGTCCCTCGCGCAGCATCAGCCGCGACTGGTGGCGCTTGTAGGCGTCGCAATAGCCGAGGAAGAACAGGAACAGCGCGCCGAAGACCAGCGGGTGGTGGCTGAACACGACGACGCCGGCGAGGAACGCGAGGTGAATCGTAATAACCGAGACGGGCGTATCGAGCCGCGGCAGGCCGGGCGGAGCTTCGGGCTGCTCGCCCAGATACGCGCGGAATAGATAGGCCGCGCCGAAGGCGTTGATAGTGACCGCCACCGCAGCCTTCCAGCCGAAGGTGCTCAGCATAAATCCGATGTCCCATCCCCAGCGCTCGGCGACCATCAGCACCGGCGGGGCCGCGAATGGCGTCAGCGTGCCGCCAATCGAGATGTTCACGAACAACACGCCGACCGTGGCGTACATGAAGGGCTTGGGTGTGTTCCGGCTCAGGAACTTATCGCGCAGAAGAAGCGCGGAGAGCGTCATCGCTGCGGGCTCTGTGATGAAGGAGCCGAGCAATGGCCCGAGCGACAGAACGGTGACGTAGTAGGCGATCGGCTCCTTGATCGGAAAAATTCGCGATACGTATTGCAAGAAGGCAGTGGCGATATCGATAACCGGCTTGCTCGCCGCGATCACCATGATGACGAGCACGAATGCAGGCTCGGTAAAATTACGGCTTTCGAGATATTGCAACGCGCCGTTAGTGCCGAGCTGTGCGGCCATCAACAGCAACAGCACCATGGCCCAGAAGCCGAATACTGCTTCGACCTCGCCAAGCAGATGCCACAGGCCCGCATGGCGCGGTTGGATATGCGCCAGGTGCTCGAACCGCTTGGTCGAGAACGTATGGATCACCGCGATGGCGAAGATCGCTGCCGCGGCGATTTCCAGAATGCCCGGCGATAAGACCGCCATGCGCGGTGCCTTCCTTGCACGAAGGCAAGGAGGCTCTTCTTTGCAGGGTCCGCGGGCAATTCGGTACGCGCGCGCGGGATGTTATCCTAGGGGGCCAGCCCTAGCGTAGAACTACGCAATCGCCGCTAACGCTCGCCCGGGAGTACGAAGGAATGAAGAGACGCTCTAGGGAAACGGTTGCCGCAAGCATGCCGATCGCTCGCTTGCTGTCGCGGTCGCACCTGACGATCGCGCTGGGCTACGTCGCGGGATACGTGCTGCTCGACTGGGTGAGCTACGTGCACCCGTTCGCCGTTTCCGGCATCACTCCGTGGAACCCGCAGACGGGCTTGAGCTTTGCACTGGTCCTTCTTTTCGGGCTCGAGTTCTTGCCCTGGCTGATCGTCGCGCCTTTCGTCGCCGACGTGCTGGTGCGTCAATTGCCTTTACCGCTTGGTGCCGAGGGCCTCGTCTTGCTCCTGATCGGCGTTGGCTATGGCTGCGCTACCGCCTTGCTGTTGTCGCCACGCATGGGTTTCGAGCCCCGCTTGAGCTCGATGCGCGCCTTGCTCTGGCTCATGGCGGTGGCGGTGGTGAGCATCGCGTTTGTGGCAGTCGGCCATGCGGGCGTCTTAGTCGCGTTCGACATCCTCAAGGCCAGCGAGTTCACGCAGGCGGCGCTGCGCGCCTTTATCGGCGACGTGATCGGAGTCGCGGTCTTCACGCCATTCCTGCTCATCTTCTTCACACGGAGACGTTTTCCAGCGATCACCTGGGAGGCGCTCGTCCTCCTGCTGGTCATTCTTGCCGCGATCTGGGGCGTGTTCGGCATCGTTGGCGCCTATCGTCTGCAGATGTTCTACGTGCTCTTCATTCCGATCATCTGGGCCGCAGTGCGCTTCGGCCTCGAAGGCGTGACCGCTGCGCTCGTGGTGACCCAGATCGGACTGATCGCCTCGATCCAGATTTCCGGCCAGAGCGCCATCGATGTGACTTCATATCAGGCGCTCATGGTCGTGCTCGCTGTCACAGGGCTTGCGCTCGGCGTGCTCGTCAACGAACAGCAGCGTACCCAGCAGCAGCTCCGACTTCAGCAGGAGGCCCTGAATCGCGCGTCACGGCTCGGCAGCATGGGCGAGTTCGCCGCCGCCGTCGCCCATGAGATCAACCAGCCGCTGACCGCGATTGCCAACTACGCACGCCTCGCCAAACGTGCGGCCGAGAAACAGCCACCGGATTTGGCCACTGCCGCCGACGCGGCCGGTAGCGCCGTCGAGCAGGTCGAGCGCGCCGCCGAGGTCGTCCGCCGCCTGCGGGAGTTCATCCGCCTAGGACGGAGCGACATCGCGCCGACTGCGGTGGAGAGGCTCGTGCAGGAGGCGCAATCGTTCTGCCGGCCGGAACTTGAGCGCTGCGGCATCGACCTCGATCTTCGCATCGCCCGCAATCTGCCGAAGGTGCAGGTCGACGCTTTGCAGATCGAGCAGGTCATCGTGAACCTGATGCACAACTCCATCGAAGCCCTATCGGAAGCCGGGCGGCTCGACGGGCGAGTCACCATCGAGGCCGAACGCGAAGCATCGGGGAAGGTCGAAATTCGCATCCGCGACAACGGCCCCGGAATCGATCTCGATCGTGCTGAAGACGCGGCCGCACCCTTTGCCACCACCAAGCCGGACGGGCTGGGGCTCGGCCTTGCGCTGGCGCGCTCGATAGTTGAGGCGCACGGCGGAAAGCTGCGGATCGAGAGCAGCCCACGTGGAGCCACCGTCTCCTTCGCGCTGCAGAGCGCCACGAGCAGCGAGGAAGTGGCATGACTGTCGCCCTGATCGACGACGACGCGGCAGTACTGCGTTCTCTCCGCTTGCTGCTAGAGGGCAGGGGCCTAACGGTGCAGTGCTTTACGTCTGCGGAGAGCTTTTTGGAAAGTGTCGGGGAGCCAGCGCCGATCTGCGTGATCTCTGACGTGCGCATGCCAGGGCTTAACGGCCTCGATCTGCAACGGGAATTGAAACAGCGGGGCATTGCAGCTCCGCTCATCCTCATCACCGGCCATGGCGATATCACGATGGCTGTAAATGCCATCAAGGAGGGTGCTTTCGACTTCATCGAGAAGCCGTTCAACGATGAACGGCTGATGGCTAGCATCACCGCCGCGGCTGAGAAGGGGTTGAAGGCGCAGATCGCACAGAGCGAACGGGCCGATCTCGAAGCTCGGCTCGCCGAACTATCGCCCCGCCAGCGCCAAGTTATGGACCTCGTGGTGCAAGGGCTCGCAAACAAGGAGATTGCGCTTCGCCTCGACATCAGCCCGCGCACGGTCGAGAACTATCGCGCTTGGGCGATGGAGAAGATGGGTGCGGGCAATCTCGCCGATCTGGTCCGCAAGGTGCTGATGGTCAGCGACGGAAAATAATGGTCCGAGAATTGACGTACTACCGAATTCCAATGAGTGAGCCAATGTCGCTTTTTAGGCACAAAGCGGCATTTTTCGGGATGGCCGAGACCGGCCGGCCGTGATATTTCACGTTATGATCGCGGGCGTGTCCTCCAGCGCTTGATTCGCCCGATGCTCCCCTCGCTCCGTCATGAAGTGCATCTCGCCGTCCTCTGGGCGGCTGCGGTCTTTGCCTATTTCGCCCACGACTTCATTGTCCACCCTGCATCCGGCATCCAAGCCTGGGCGCGCATCGGGATTTTCTTCGCGCTCATTCTCTGGGGCGCCTTCGCTGTGGTGCGCCACGCCGAAGCGCTCGCGCATCTTTTAGGCGAGCCCTACGGCACGCTGGTGCTGACGCTCGCGGTGACCGCGATCGAGGTCGCCTTCATCGTTTCGGCCGAACTCGGCGGCAGTGCCAATGCGACGCTCGCGCGCGATACGGTGTTCGCCGTCTTGATGATCACCGTGAACGGGATGGTCGGTCTGTGCTTGCTGATCGGCGGGCTGCGCTACGGCGAACAAGAGCACAATCTGCAAGGCACGCGCTCGTTTCTTGCCGTCATCGTGCCGGTGGCGGTGCTGGCGCTGGTGCTGCCGAACTACACCACGACACCGGGGCCGGTGCTCTCGACGTTTCAAAGCGCCGTGTTCGGGGTGCTGATCCTGCTTCTCTATGGCGTCTTCCTCAGCGTGCAGACCGTGCGCCATC
>JAYUHJ010000046.1:0-5909 GCA_043767065.1 Hyphomicrobiales bacterium
GAGATCGGCCTGCGCGGTCTCATCGACCGCTACCTCTACGATAATGCGACACTCACCACCGGCGGGATCGTCGATCTCGCCGACCGCAATTACGACTCCTACGGCGCCCGGCTGCGCGGCGCATACGAATGGACGCCTGGGATCAAGCCCTTCGTGGAGACCGGGATCGACACGCGCAAGTTCGATCTCGATATCGATTTCACCGGCATCCGCCGCGGCTCCGACGGCTGGCTCGCGCGCGCGGGCGTCGCTTTCGAGCGGCCTGGGTTCCTGACCGGCGAAATCTCCGTCGGCTATATGGGGCGCCATTACCGCGATCCGTCGCTGACGGATATTTCCGGTTTGCTCTTGGATTCCTCGCTGGTGTGGACCGCGACCCCGCTCACCAAGGTGACGCTCGCGGCCACTTCGACGATCGAGGAGAGCTACCTTCCCGGCGCATCGGGCATGTTCCGCCACGAAGCCCGGATTGTCGTCGAGCACGCTTTCCGCCAATGGCTGATCGGAACGGCGAATGTCTCCTATGGCTACGAGAACTATCGCGGCGCCGGTCGCGAGGATCGCCGGCTGCGCCTTAACGCGGGCTTGCTCTATTATTTGAACCGCACCGTCGCGTTGCGCGGGGAGTACCGCTACGAGCAGCTGTTCTCCGACCTGCCCGGGCAGAGCGTCGCAGCCAATGTGGGCCTGCTCGGGCTCCGGCTGCAGCGTTGAGGCGGGAACGGGCGAAATCGATGCGAAACCGGCGCGCCAGGCTTCTGTCGATCTTGAGCGGCGCGGTGCTCGCTCTTATCGTGCCCGCGCTGGCGCAGGGGCCGGTACATCCGCTGATGATGCCCGAGGCGATCCTCGCCGCTACCGCCAATTTCCAGAATTGCCTGGCCGCGCTCTGGCCGCAGGCACAGAAGCGCGGCGTCTCGCCGCGTACCTTTGAGCTTGCAACCCGCGGGCTCGAGCCCGAGCTCAAGATCATGGAGCTGCTCGATGCGCAGCCGGAGTTCACCCGGCCGGTCTGGGAATATCTGGATCTTCTTGTGAGCGAGGAGCGCATCAAGACCGGCCGCGAGGTGGTCGCCCGGCACCGTGCCGTGTTCGACGCGGCGGAAAAGGCCTATGGCGCTGATCGCCACGTGATCGCGGCGATCTGGGGCATCGAATCCAAGTTCGGCAGCATGGCGGGTGAGAGGCCGGTGCTGCGCTCGACCGCGACGCTCGCCTGCATCGGCCGCAGGCAAGACTATTTCCGCGACGAATTCCTCTCCACGCTCGAGATTCTGGAGCGCGGCGACGTGCCGGCTGCCGATCTCAAGGGCTCCTGGGCCGGCGCCTTCGGCCCGACCCAGTTCATGCCGACTTCGTTCAAGCGCTACGCCGTCGATTTCGACGGCGACGGCCGGCGCGATGTTGTCAATTCCATCGCCGACGTGGTCGGCTCGACTGCGAACAACTTGAAGCGCACCGGCTGGCAGCCAGGCGCGACCTGGGGCTACGAGGTCGTATTGCCGCAAAACTTCGACTTCCTGCTTGCCGATCGTTCGGTCCGGAAAACGCTTTCCGAGTGGGAGCGGCTCGGCGTGCGCCGCGCCGGCGGCAAGCCGTTCCCGCGCCCGTCCGATCAAGCCTCGCTCTTGATCCTAACCGGCGCGCGCGGGCCCGCATTTCTGGTCGTTGGAAATTTTCGCGTAATCATGCGCTACAACCCTTCGGAGGCCTACGCGCTCGCCGTCGGCCATCTCGCCGACCGCATCCGCGGCGGCGATCCGATCCAGCAAGCCTGGCCGCGCCTAGAGCAGGTGCTCTCGCGCACCGAGCGGGCCGAATTGCAAGAACGGCTCATCGGGCTCGGGCTCTATCGCGGCGAGGCCGACGGCCGGCTCGGCGCCGGCACGCGTACCGCCGTGCGCGATTTCCAGGCCCGCTCGGGACTGGTGCCGGACGGCTTCGCGACGCTGGCACTGTTGGAGCGCCTGCGCCGCACCCGCTGAAAGGCTTCCTCGACGAGCCTTGAAATTGGCGCGAAACTCGGCCATCGCTCTGGTTCTGGAGCCGAGTGAACCCGATGATCCGGCCCGTCCACGCCGCTGCATTGCTTGTCGCACTGACGGCCTTCGCTGGCGCGGCGGCGGCTCAGGATGCGCGCGATGACCGCTACTTCATGCTGCGCGATCCGTTCCGGCCCCAGCGTGGCTTGCTCAACACGCCACGCGATTTTGACCCGCGCCAGCCGCCCGGTTCCATCCTGGCCGAACCGCCCGCCGAGCGCATCGGCGGCATCGTGTTCGGGTCGGCGGCCAATGCCGATCGCGTGCGGCTCAAACCGGCGAGCGAATACGTGCTGGTGCTCGGCGATACGCTGGCCGACCAGCTCGCGCAGGGGCTCGCCGACGCGTTCGCCACCGAGCGGCCGGAGGTCGCCGTGATCAAGCGCACGCGGGAATCCTCGGGTCTCGTGCGCGCCGATTTTTACGATTGGGTCGAGCAGGGGCCGCCCATGGTCGCGGCTGAAAAGGCGACCGCCGTGATTGTCATGCTCGGCATGAACGACCGCCAGGGCCTGCGCGACGAGACCGGCCTGCATCCCCCGCGCTCCGACCGCTGGCGCGAGCTCTATGCCAAGCGGCTCGAGGATTTGCTCACCAAGCTCAAGGACAGCAAGGTGCCGGTCTATATCGTCGGCCTGCCGTCCATGCGGCTGCCGCAACTTGCGGCCGATATGCCATACCTCAACGAAATTTTCCGTGAGCGCGCGGCTAAGGTGGGCGTAACCTTCATCGATATCTGGGACGGCTTCGTGAACGAAAAGGGCGATTTCATCGTCATGGGTCCGGCGCTCGACGGCCAGTTGCGGCGCCTGCGCCTGAACGACGGCGTGCATTTCTCCCGCCCCGGCGGCCGTAAACTTGCGCATTTCGTCGAGCGCGATCTGTTGCGCCTGTTCGCCTCGCGCGCCGGATCGCCCTCGTTGCCGCTGGACACGCCCGATCCCGGACCGGGCCCCCGGCCGGTCGCGGGTCCCGTGATTTCGTTCTCCATTCCCTCGGCTCAGACCGGCGCGCTCGCCGGTGGCGGCCCGCGCACCGTGCCGATGGATTCCACCGCGGCCCGCACGCTGGTGGAAGGCTTGCCGGCCGAAACCGTCAAGGGCCGCGCCGACGATTTCCGCTGGCCGCAGCCCGCGGCCGCAGCGCCCGCGCCGGGTCAGACGGCGACCGTACCCGCGGGCGTCGCGCGCTGAGTTAGCGCGGCAGCGACGTCGATCCCATCAGGAATTTGTCGGCCGCATGCGCGGCCTGGCGCCCTTCGCGGATCGCCCAGACGACGAGCGACTGGCCGCGGCGCATGTCACCGCAGGCGAACACCTTGTCGAGCGAGCTCTTGTAGTCCTCGGTGTTGGCCTCGACGTTGCCGCGCTTGTCGAGCTTGAGGTCGAGGTTCTTGAGCAATCCCTCGTGCACCGGGTTCACGAAGCCCATGGCGAGCAGCACGAGGTCGGCTGGAAGCTCGAACTCGGTGCCCGGAATGGGCTTGAACTTGTCGTCCGCTCGCACGCAGTGAAGCTTGGTCACGCGGCCGTTCTCGCCGGTGAATTTCGTCGTCATCACCGCGAAATCGCGCTTGACGCCTTCCTCATGCGAGGACGAGGTGCGCAGCTTCAAGGGCCAATCCGGCCACGTCAGCAGCTTGTTCTCCTTGACTGGCGGTTGCGGCATGATCTCAAAATTGGCCACCGACAGCGCGCCCTGGCGGAACGAGGTTCCGATACAGTCGGAGCCGGTATCGCCGCCGCCGATCACCACCACGTGCTTGCCCGAGGCGAGAATCGGCTTGATGCCGTCCTGCGGCTCGTTGCCGATGCGCCGATTCTGCTGGATCAAAAAATCCATGGCGAAATGGATACCGTCGAGTTCACGGCCCGGAATCGGCAGATCGCGCGGCTTCTCGGCCCCGCCGGCGAGCACCAGCGCGTCGTATTCCTTCAGGAGCTTCTCCGCCGGCAGGTGCCAGCCGACATGCGCGCCGTAATGGAAGCGCACGCCCTCGGCCTGCATCTGCTCGATGCGCCGCTCGACGTGGAGCTTCTCCATCTTGAAGTCGGGGATGCCGTAGCGGAGCAAGCCGCCCGCCTTCTTGTGCTTCTCGTAGACGTGCACCTCGTGGCCGGCGCGCGCGAGCTGCTGCGCGCACGCTAGCCCCGCCGGGCCGGAGCCCACAATCGCCACGCGCTTGCCGGTCTTGTGGGTCGGCGGCTCCGGCTTGACCCAGCCGTTCTGAAAGCCCTTGTCGATGATCGCGCACTCGATCGTCTTGATGGTGACCGGGTTGTCGTCGATGTTGAGCACGCAGGACGCTTCGCATGGCGCCGGGCATATGCGGCCGGTAAATTCCGGAAAATTATTGGTCGAGTGCAGGTTCTTGAGCGCTTCTTCCCAATTGCCCTTGTAGACCAGGTCGTTCCAGTCCGGGATCTGGTTGTTCACCGGGCAGCCGGTGTGACAATAGGGGATGCCGCAATTCATGCAGCGCGCAGCCTGCTCGCGCGCCTCCGGCTCCGAGAGCGGCAACGTGAACTCGCGGTAGTGGCGCACGCGCTCTTCGACCGGCTCGTATTTCCGGTCGTGGCGATCGAATTCGAGGAAGCCCGTTACTTTGCCCACAGGCTCAGGCCCCGGCCGCGAGCCGCGGTTTTGCATCTTCCGCCGCCTTCAATTCCGCCAGCGCCCGGCGGAACTCGTGCGGCATGATCTTGCGGAATTTCGGCTGATACTCGGCCCAGCGCGCCATGATCTCGGCGGCCCGCCGCGAGCCCGTGTAGCGCGCGTGGTTGGCGATGAGCTGGCGCAGCCGCTCATTGTCGTGTTGCGTCATGTCGGAAAGATCGCCGTGGATCTCGCCCTCGATCCATTCCGGCATTTCCTCGATCGCGACCATCGCCCGGTTGCACAGCTTTTCGAACTCGCCGTCCTCGTCGAGCACATAGGCGACGCCGCCCGACATGCCGGCCGCAAAATTGCGTCCGGTCTTGCCGAGCACGACCACCACGCCGCCGGTCATGTATTCGCAGCAATGGTCGCCGGCGCCCTCGATCACGGCCGTGGCGCCGGAGTTGCGCACCGCGAAGCGCTCACCGGCGATGCCGCGGAAATAGCACTCGCCGGCGATGGCGCCGTACAGCACCGTATTGCCGATGATGATCGACTCCTCCGGCACGATGCCGGACTCGCGCGGCGGATAGACGATGATGCGCCCGCCCGAGAGGCCCTTGCCGCAATAGTCGTTGGTCTCGCCCTCGAGCTCGAACGTGACGCCACGCGCGAGCCACGCGCCGAAGCTTTGGCCCGCCGTGCCATTGAACTTCACGTGGATCGTGTCCTCGGGCAGCCCTTCGTGGCCGTAGCGCTTGGCCACTTCGCCGGAAAGCATGCCGCCCGTAGTGCGATCGGTGTTCTTGATCGGGATCTCGAGCTTGATCTTCGCGCCGCGGTCGAGCGCGGCTTGGCAGTCGGCGATCAGCTTGCGGTCGATGATCTTGTGGATCTTGTGGTCTTGCTCTTCGCAATGGAACAGCGCGACCTCGGCCGGTACTTCCGGCTTGTGGAACAGACGAGAAAAGTCGAGGCCCTTGGCCTTCCAGTGCTCGACGAAGGCCTGCTTGTCGAGCATCTGCATCTGCCCGATCATTTCGTCGAAGGTGCGATAGCCGAGCTCGGCCATGACTTCGCGCACTTCTTCGGCGACGTAGAAGAAGAAATTGATCACGTGCTCAGGCTGGCCCTTGAAACGCTTGCGCAGCACCGGGTCCTGGGTGGCGACGCCCACCGGGCAGGTGTTGAGGTGGCACTTGCGCATCATGATGCAGCCGGCGGCGATCAGCGGCGCCGTGGCGAAGCCGAACTCGTCGGCGCCGAGCA
>JAYUHJ010000047.1:0-14075 GCA_043767065.1 Hyphomicrobiales bacterium
ACGCTCGGCCCCAAGGGCCGCAACGTCGTACTCGACAAATCCTTCGGCGCCCCGCGCATCACCAAGGACGGTGTGACGGTGGCGAAGGAAATCGAACTCGAGGACAAGTTCGAGAACATGGGCGCACAGATGGTGCGCGAGGTCGCCTCCAAGACCTCCGACGTCGGCGGCGACGGCACCACCACCGCCACCGTGCTCGCCCAGGCCATCGTCCGGGAAGGCGCCAAGGCCGTAGCCGCGGGCATGAACCCGATGGACCTGAAGCGTGGCGTCGATCTCGCGGTCGAAGCCGTCGTCGAAGACCTCAAGAAAAACTCGAAGAAAGTCACCTCCAACGACGAGATCGCCCAGGTCGGCACCATCTCGGCCAACGGCGACAGCGAGATCGGCAATTTCCTCGCCAAGGCCATGGCCAAGGTCGGCAACGAAGGCGTCATCACGGTCGAAGAAGCCAAGTCGCTCGAGACCGAGCTCGACGTGGTCGAGGGCATGCAGTTCGATCGCGGATATATCTCGCCCTACTTCATCACCAACGCCGACAAGATGCGGGTCGATATGGAAGACCCCTACATCCTCATCAACGAGAAGAAGCTCTCGGGCCTGCAGGAACTGCTCCCGCTCTTGGAAGCAGTGGTGCAGACCGGCAAGCCGCTTCTCATCATCGCCGAGGACGTCGAGGGCGAAGCGCTCGCGACGCTGGTCGTCAACAAGCTGCGCGGCGGCCTCAAGGTCGCGGCAGTGAAGGCACCCGGCTTCGGTGACCGCCGCAAGGCCATGCTGCAGGACATCGCAGTGCTGACCGGCGGCACGGCGATCTCCGAGGATCTCGGCATCAAGCTCGAGAACGTGACCTTGCAGATGCTCGGCCGCGCCAAGAAGGTGACGATCGAGAAGGAAAACACCACGGTGGTCTCCGGCGCCGGCAAGAAGGCCGACATCGAAGGCCGCATCGCGCAGATCAAGGCGCAGATCGAAGAGACCACGTCCGACTACGACAAAGAGAAGCTGCAGGAACGTCTCGCCAAGCTCGCGGGCGGCGTTGCGGTCATCCGCGTCGGCGGCGCGACCGAGGTCGAGGTCAAGGAGCGCAAGGACCGCGTGGATGATGCCATGCACGCGACCCGCGCGGCCGTCGAGGAAGGCATTCTGCCGGGCGGTGGCGTCGCGCTCTTGCGCGCGGCCAACGCACTCAAGCGCCTGCGGCCCGAGAACGACGACCAGAAGACCGGCATCGAGATCGTTCGCAAGGCGCTCTCCTGGCCGGCCCGCCAGATCGCCCTCAATGCGGGCGAGGATGGCTCGGTGGTCGTCGGCAAGATCTTGGAGAAGGACCAGTATTCCTTCGGCTACGACGCACAGACCGGCGAGTACGGCAATCTAGTCACCAAGGGCATCATCGACCCGACCAAGGTCGTGCGTGCGGCGCTGCAGAACGCAGCGTCCATCGCAGGCCTGCTGATCACCACCGAGGCGATGGTGGCGGAGCTGCCGAAGAAGCAGTCCGCGCCACAAATGCCCACGGGCGGCGGCATGGGCGGGATGGACTTCTGATCCAACCGACGCTCAAGCGCGCAATCGAAAACATCAGGCCCGGGCGCAAGCCCGGGCCTTTGCTTTTGCGAAAACATCGCGGAAAGTATTACTGATGAAAACGAAGCCCGGGCAAATTCGCGTCGGCATTGGCGGCTGGAGCTTCGAGCCCTGGCGCGGCGTGTTCTATCCGAAGGGTCTGCCGCAGGCGAAGGAATTGGCCTACGCCGGCGCGCACCTGACTTCGATCGAGATCAATTCCACCTTCTACGGCTCGCAGAAGCCCGAAACCTTCCGCAAATGGGCGCGCGAGACGCCGGCCGACTTCGTGTTTTCGGTCAAGGGCTCGCGCTTCGTCACCAATCGCCGCGCGCTCGCGGAGGCGGGCGACTCGATCAAGCGCTTCCTCGGTTCCGGCGTGCTGGAGCTTGGCGACAAGCTGGGGCCGTTCTTGTGGCAATTCGCGCCGACGAAAAAGTTCGACCCGGCCGATTTCGGGGCGTTTCTTGAGCTGCTTCCCTCCAAGCTCGACGGCCGCCGCCTGCGACACGTCGTCGAAGTGCGCCACGATAGCTTCTGCACATCGGCGTTCGTCGCGCTTCTACGAAACTTCGCGATCCCTGTGGTCTATTCCGAACACCAGACGTATCCGAAAATTGCCGACGTGACCGGCGATTTCGTCTATGCGCGCCTGCAGAAGGGCAAGGACACGATCCCCACCGCATACCCGCCGAAGGCTCTGGATAAATGGGCCGAGCGTTTCAAGACCTGGGCAAAAGGCGGCGCGCCCGCCGATCTCCCGCGCGTCGAATCCAAGCCGCCCGCCAAAGCGCAAACCCGCGACGTGTTCGTCTATTTCATCCACGAAGGAAAAGTGCGGGCGCCGGCCGCCGCCGTCGCGCTTATCGAGCGTCTGAAGCGCTGAACGTTCAAAAAAACGCTACTCCCCGCACTGCAGCGGAAGCTCCTTCTCGATCCGCTTGCCGTGCGAGAGCGCGACGATTTTGACGGGAGTGCAGTCGAGACCCGAAATCAGCAACGCGCGGTGGCTCGGCTTCTGGTCGCCCACATAGACGTCCGCCACGGTGAATCGCCTAAGCACCTTTCCCTTCTGGGAGTCGCGCAGCTCGATGCGGGCCTGCGGTCCCTTGGCAAACACCTCGCGCGGCGAGACGAAGCGCAGGCTGATCAAATAACCGTGGAAGTCGCCCCCCTCGTATCCGTCCGCCATAGCGAAAAAATTCCAGGCGTGGAAATTGCGCATGCGCGTGACATCGGGAGAAAGCTCGCCCTTTCCGGTCAGAAACAGATGCACCGAGAAATCTTCGACCGTCGCGCGGTCTTGCGCGCTTGCCGGAGAAAGCAAGAGCCCCACGGCGAGCAAGGCTGTCGCCGCTCGCATGAAGAAAGACGCGCTCATTCGGCCGGCTGCACGCGTGGACCGGATTCGACCCGCGAGGCGAGCACCGCGATCCCGGCTACTGCGATCGCGAACATTCCCGCGCAGATGGCCGTCAGCAGCAGCACGAGGCCGAAGCCGCCGCGCCCGTGCAGGAAGGCGATGCCGGCGACCGCAAGCCCGCTGGTGATGAAGGCGAGGAAGAAGCGCACCGCGAACACCCGCCCGCGCCAGGCGTCGGCCGTATAACGCGCGATCACTACGTCGCCGACGGTGACCTGCGCATAGATCGCCGCGATCGAGACCGCGAGCGCGACTAGCAACATCGGGCCCGAGGCCATCGTCGCCCAGGCGATTCCAACGAGCTGCATGATGCCGATGCCGGCGAACAAGATGTGCGGCGGAAAGCGCGATACCAGCCGCCCGACCGTGAGCTGCGCAACGCCGCCGAACAGCAGCACCATCGTCGCGACCGAACCGATAAGCGCGAGCGGTATATCCTGTGCCAGCCGCTCATCCACCAGCTTTGGCACCGCGACCGTGAGAATGTTGAACACGATTCCGCCCGAGAACGAAACCAGCGCGAAGAAACCGAAGATCCACGCCATCATGCTCCAGGTGAGCGGAACTTCGGCGACGCGTACGCGATCCGCTGGCTTTTCCTTGTGCTCCTCGGTCATCACCAGATATGCGACACCGATCCCCGCGCATACGATCGCCGGCAGCGCGAACGCCGGCCGCCAGCCGAACGTCACGGCGATCAGCGCCGTGATGCCGGGCGCGAAGGCAACGCCGAGGTTGCCCCAGACGCCGTTGGTGGCGAAGTCGCGGCCGCGATCGTGTGCATTGGCGACCAGCAACGTGACGCCGACCGGGTGATAGATCGACGCGAACACGCCGAGCACGAGCAGCGCCGCTGCGAGCCAGAACATGTTGGGCGCCATCGCCGCCGCCGCAAGCGAAACGGCGCAGCCGAAGAAGAAGATCGCGATCATCTTGCGCCGGCTCCAATGGTCGCCGAGCCAGCCTGAAGGCAGCGAGAACAGTCCGAACGCTACGAAACAGGCGGTGGAAAGCGCGATCAGCTCGCCATAGGAGCGCTTGAGCTCGAGCTCGAGGCCGAGCACCACGGTCGGGAAAATCAGCAGAACGTAATGGTCGACGAAGTGCGCCACATTGATGAAACGTAGATGGCGGCGCTTCTCGTCCATGGCTGCCTCGGTGGGGTCCGGCGCGGGACTATAACCGCGCGTCAGCGGCCGCGCTCATGCGAATAGGCTGTGGATTGCATGCATAACAGCTCGCAGAAACCAGTGTATTTTCAACGTTTTACAACCCTGGCTTGTTCTATGCAATCCCTGATAGATAGAGCGGCGCGAGCAACCCTGTTGCCATTCATCACAGCGTGTAGTGCGGGGACGGGGCATGGCAGTTCGCGGGGGTGCGCTCGGCGCAGCGCTTGCGCTCGGCGTCACGTGCTTTGGCGCGGCGGCGTCCGCAGCCGAACCAGCGCCGCCTGCCGATTGGCTGACGCGCCGCCTGTTCTTCTTCGCCGGCGTAGATATCGCGCGCGACACGACCTTCGGCTGGTCGGGCATCGTGGTCGCGCCGTTCGCGCGCCTCGACGAAGACGGAACCCGAATTCGAATCTTCGGCGGCCATGGCCGCTATCGCTACGACGCCGGCGCGGTGCCGGGCGGCGTCAATACGGGCCAAATCACCTCCGGCGAACTGCTCATCGGTCGCCGCATCGCCTTCGATGCGGTCACGCTTGTGGCCTATGCTGGCGCGCATGTGGAAAGTCACGCGCTGCAGGCGCCAGACCCTGCGAACCCGGTCGCCGGCACGAGTGCCGGGCTGAAGGTGCTCTTTGAGATTCATTGGCGCGCGTTGCAGAACTTCGCCGCCGCCGCGTCATTGAGCGCATCGACCGTCAACCGCTCGTACACGGCGCGCGCCGCGCTCGTGCATGAATTTCAGCCTGCGTTTCAGCTCGGCGTGGAAACCGCTGCCTTTGGCGACGCGCGTTATGCGGAATTGCGGGCCGGTGTGTTGATGCGTACCCGGCTCACAGCCGCGGAACTCACGCTTGCGGCCGGAATGCTGTCGAACTCCGACAAGGGCAGCGGCGCCTATACGACGCTCTCGCTCTACGCGCCGTTCTGATCAGCCGCGGCCGAGGAACGACGGCTGCTGGTTCGGCAGGATCGTGGCGTCGAACAGATTCACCTCCGGCGGCAGCGTGCACATCAGGAGCGCGATGCGTGCAACATCGGCTGGGTCCATCAGATAATCCTGGGGCGTCTTGCCCGGCCCCGGCTTTGCGCCGGGCGTGAACCCGGTCGCAACCACGCCCGGATGGATCACCGAAGCGACCACGCCATAGGCGCGGCCGTCCAGCGTCAGCGAGCGCGTGAGGCCTTCGATCGCATATTTGCTCGTGGTGTAGGCCGCCGAATGTTGCCGCGGCGCGCGCGCCGAAATGCTGGCCATGTTGATGATGCGGCCGCCGCCACGGCTCTTCATGGTGCGGACCGCTTCCCGGCTACACAGGAACGCGGCGGTCAGATTCACGTCGATCAGATCCTGCCAGGTCTTGAGCGTGAGCTCCTCGATCGGCGCGCCCTTGGCGACGCCCGCGTTGTTCACGAGGATATTGACGCCGCCGAAAGCATCGAGCGCCGTCTTGAACAGCGCGATCACCTCGGGCTCCTTGGTGACGTCGGTCGGCGCCGCGAGCGCGATCCCGCCCTTGGCCTTGATCTCGGCCGCTACCTCGTCGAGCGCTTCCTTGCGCCGCGCCGCGAGAACGACTTTGGCGCCCTCCGCCGCAAAGGCTTCGGCGATGGCCCGGCCGAGGCCGCTATTAGCGCCGGTGACGATCGCGACGCGATCCTGCAACTGTTTCATCGTTTTCCCCCTGCCCGCGCCTGCGCCAGCGCTTCGGGCGTATCGATATCGAGAAACGCCGCCTCGTCTTCGACCGGCACCTCGACGACGGCTTCGCTGTTGGCGCCGATCAGGTGCCGCGCGCCGACGTCGCCTTCGAGCTTCGTGAGCTCGTCGAACAGCCGCCGCGCCCAGGCTACCGGATTGCCGCGCTTGCCCTCGCGGGTCGGCACAGCGATGAGCGCGCCGCGTTCCGGATCGATCGTCGCGATCAGCTTGTCGACCAGCGCGCCGCTCACCTGCGGCATGTCGCCGAGCAGGATCGCGGCCGTATCGATATCGGACGAGAGCGCGGAAATACCGGCCTTGAGCGAGGTGGACAGGCCGCCGACGAAATCCGGGTTGTGCACGAAGGTGACCTGCAGGCCCTTGAGCGCGGCCTTCACGCGCTCGGGCTCATGACCGGTGACCACGATTACAGGCCGCGCGCGCGAGGCGAGCGCGGCCTCGACCGCGTGACGGATGATCGGCTTGCCGCCGAGATCGGCCGCGAGCTTGTTCTCGCTTGCCATGCGCGTGCCGCGACCGGCCGCGAGCACGATGACGGCCGCGCGCGGCGCATGCACGCTCGGCGGCTCGGCGCGCGGCTGCGAGCGAGTGACGATTTCCATAAGCAACCCCCCGACACCGAGCCCGGTCACGTCGTCGCGCTTGACCGGGAGCCCTGCAAGCAGGCGGGCCAAGAGCCAATCGAAGCCGTTCTCCTTGGGGCTACGGGCACAGCCCGGCGCACCGATCACCGGTACCTTGCCCACGGAGCCAAGCAGCAGAAGGTTTCCCGGGTCCACCGGCATGCCGAAATGCTCGATGCGGCCGCCGGCCTGCTCGATCGCGACCGGGATCACGTCGCGCCGGTCGGCGATCGCCGAGGCGCCGAACACGACCACCAACTCGGCGCCCTTATCGAGCGATTGCTTGATTGCACCCATGAGCGCAGCGGTCTCGTGCGGCACGCGCAGCTCCGAGTGAATCGTTGCGTCGGCGGGCTTCAGGCGCTCGGCGGTGATCCGCACGGTTTTCTCGATCACTTTGTCCGCGAGACTGGGTAGCTTGGTCGAGATCACGCCAACCTTGTGCAACTTGTAGCTTGCCACCGAAACGAGCCGCCGCGCCGCCGCCAGCGCCGCCATGTGCACGTCGCCGGTAACTGCAAACGGAATGATCTTCACTGTCGCGATCATCTCGCCGGCACGCACGGGCTTGAATTCGGGAAGCGTCGCGAAAGTGACCGACTCATCGACGCGGTTCAGCCGGTCCACGCCCTCGCGATCGACCAACAGCACGCCGTAAGATTTCGCATGGAGATTGGCGCGGCCGGTGAAGGAGTCTTCGATGCTGACCCCTTCGCCCGCGACCGCCTTGGCGAGCGAAGCCGCGGCCTCGTCCTCGGGCACGTCGCCAGGCTCGAGCCGCGCCACCACGATCTCTTTGATCCCAGCGTGCTCGAGTGCCGCGATTTCCGCGTCGCCAATGACGGTGCCCTTCCTCACCATACGCTCACCCGCGCGTACCGAATGCGCGGCGGTGGCGCCCTTGGCCTCGCGCGGCGGGACCGGGCCGAATTTCATGGCCGTGCCTCGGCGCCGCGGCGAAGCCGCAGCGTGATTTCGGCCAGAATCGCGATCGCGATCTCCGGCGGGCTCGCGGCACCGATCGAGAGTCCGATCGGCGCATGGATGCGCGCCAGCGCGTCGTCCTTGACGCCGAGCGCACGCAACCGCTCGAGCCGCTTGGCGTGCGTCTTCTTCGAACCGAGCGCGCCGATATAGAAGCAGCCGGCCTTGAGCGCAGCCTCTAGCGCCGGTTCGTCGATCTTCGGATCGTGCGTGAGAGCGACGAAAGCGGTCGCGGAATCGAGATGCAGCTTGGGCAACGCCTGGTCAGGCCATTCGGCGAGAACTTGCACGTCGCGAAAGCGTTCGGGCGTGGCGAACGCCGTGCGCGGGTCCACGATCACCACGTCATAGCCCAACAGCCGCGCCATCGGCGCCAGCGCCTGGCTGATATGCACCGCGCCGGTGATCACCAGCCGCGGCGGCGGCAACTGCACGGTGAGGAAATATTTCGCGCCGCCCACCTCGGCCATGCCGCTCTTGCCCGAGAGCAGCCGCTCGCTGAGCACCTCGCGCAACGGGTCGGAAGCCACGTCGGTGGCCTTGACCAGCCGCTGCGCCGCAGTCGTCACATCCGTCACATCCGTCACAAGGATTGCCGCGCGCCGCGCGGCGCGTTCGGCATTGAGAGCGGCGAGAAGATCGAGACGCATGAAACCGTCAGGCGAAGGTCAGTCGACCTTTTCCACATAGACGCGGATATTGCCGCCGCATGAGAGACCGACCTTCCAGGCGGTCTCATCGGCGACGCCGAATTCGAGGAATTTGGGCTTACCGCTCGCGATCACTTCGTTGGCGGCCGCGACCACGGCGCCTTCGACGCAGCCGCCCGAAACCGAGCCCAGAAAATTTTCCCGATCATCAATGACCAGATGACTTCCCACCGGCCGCGGCGCCGAGCCCCAGGTCTCGACCACGGTGGCGAGCGCCACCTTGCGGCCTTCCTTGCGCCAGCGTTCGGCGGCGGCCAGCACGTCCTGTTCGGTTGCTTGATCCATCTTGGCCTCCTTCAGGCGGCCCGGCTGAGCCAGCGCTTGGGGTCGATGTGGGCGCTCGGCCGGTCGTGCGCAAGCGCCTCGGCGAGCGCGCCGAGGCTGGCGAGATTATGCACCGGCCGCACCTCGTCGACATGCGGCAGCATCGCGAGAACGCCTTTGGCTCGGGCCTCGAACGCGTCGTAGCGCAGGAGCGGGTTAAGCCAGATCAGCCGGCGGCACGAGCGATGCAGCCGGTCGAGCTCGAAGCCGAGCCGCTCGGTGGCGTCGCGCTCGAGCCCGTCGGTGATCAGCAACACGATCGCGCCTTGCGAGAGCACCCGGCGCGACCAGTGCTTGTTGAAATCGTGCAACGCGATCCCGATCCGCGTGCCGCCGGACCAGTCCTGCGCCGTGCCGGCGCAGGAGGCGAGCGCGTCGTCCGCATCGCGGGTCTTCAGCGCGCGCGTCACGTTGGTGAGCCGCGTGCCGAACAAGAAGGTCGAGACGTTGCCACGCGCTTCGGTCAGCGCATGCAGGAAATGCAGGCCCACGCGCGAGTATTCGCTCATGGAGCCCGAAATATCGAGCAGCGCCACGATCGGCGGCTTCTTGTGCCCGGGCGCGCGGCGCTTCAGGTCGATAATCGCGCCGCCGGTGCGCAGACTCGCGCGCAGCGTCCGGCGCATGTCGATCCGGTGCCCGCGCGGGTTAGCGACGAGCCGGCGACGGCGCTTCTCGTCGTCCGCGAACACGATGGTCTCGATATGGCGGCGCGCGGCGGCGATCTCGTCGGCGCTCATCTGCGCGAAGTCCTTCTTCTGCAGCACTTCGAGGTCCGACATGGTGCCGCTCATGTCGATCTGCACTTCTTGCTTTCGAATTTCGCGCGGCTCGCGCGCCGAAGGCGTCATCGCCTCCTCGACGCGGCGTTGGGCAGCGCGCTGCTTGGCCGCCTCAGGTGCCACCGGCAGCATCGCGTCCATGATGTGCTCGAAGCCGTGGCGGCGGCGCCAAAAGAGGCGAAACGCCTCGTCGAAAATCGGATCGTGCTCGTGGCGCTTCACCAAGACGGCGTGCAGCGCCCAGTAGAAGTCCGTGCGCCGTTCGATGCCCGCGGCTTCGACCGCCTTCA
Source organism: Hyphomicrobiales bacterium (assembly GCA_043767065.1). GTDB lineage: Bacteria > Pseudomonadota > Alphaproteobacteria > Rhizobiales > Xanthobacteraceae > JAHFPN01. Next base: position 9,601 of record JAYUHJ010000047.1, read on the forward strand.
CCGCATCGACCACCGCTCCGGGCCCAACCGGCATGCCGGCGCGGCGCAACACGCGCGCAAACTCGGCGATGTGATCGGGAAAATGCCCGCGCTCAGGCTCGCGTGGCGTTCGCGAAATCATTCTGCCGCCTTCAGCGCCGCTCGCGAGTCTCGGAGCATCTGCTCGATCTTGGGCTGGTCGAAGCGCACGACGTCATCCTGGTATTTGAGCACGACACCGAGCGTGTCGGAGATCAACGACGGTTCAAGCGCCTTGGCGTCGAGCGCCACCAGCGCCGAGGCCCAGTCCAGCGTCTCGGCCGTGCCCGGTGCCTTGAACAGATCTTCTTTGCGCAACTGCTGCACGAAGCCGACGATGTCGCGCGAAAGCTTCTCCGCCGACTCCGGCACCTTGGCGCTGACGATGGCGAGCTCGCGCTCGAAGCTCGGATAATCGATCCAGTGATAGAGGCAGCGCCGTTTCAGTGCGTCGTGCACCTCGCGCGTGCGGTTGGAGGTCACGATCACGATCGGCGGAACTGCCGCCTTCACCGTGCCGAGCTCGGGGATTGTCACCTGGAAATCGGCGAGCACTTCCAGCAGGAACGCCTCGAACGCCTCGTCGGCGCGGTCGAGCTCGTCGACGAGCAGCACCGGCGCGCCGGCCGGATCGGGCGACAAGGCTTCAAGCAGCGGCCGCCGCACCAGGAAACGCTCGGAGAAAATATCGGAGGTCAGCCGCTCGCGGTCGATGCCTTCGGATTCGGCGATGCGGATGGCGATCATCTGCGCCGCGTAGTTCCACTCGTAGAGCGCCGATGCGATATCGAGCCCCTCGTAGCATTGCAGCCGCAGGAGCCGCCGCCCCAGTGTCGCCGAAAGCACTTTGGCGACCTCGGTCTTGCCGACGCCCGCCTCGCCTTCGAGGAACAGCGGCCGGCCCATCTTGAGCGCGAGGTACACCACGGTCGAAAGCGCCCGGTCCGCCACATAGCCGCCGCGCGACAACAGCTTCAACGTCTCATCGATCGAGGCCGGAACGGCGGTTTGATTGCGGTCGGTCTTCACGAAATGCTCCCGAAAATGCGCGCCCTTCTAACATGCCGGGGCGTGGAATGCGCGCCAGGAAACCAGAGCGCCCCCGGATGCGATCCGGAGGCGCTTGATAAGGTGAACGCGGAACGGCTCAGGCTGACGCCACCGCCCGTTTCGCCATCACGCCGATCAGATGCGCGCGATATTCCGCGCTGGCATGGATGTCGGTGTTCAGGCCGCGCGGCTTGACCGCGATGCCGTCGAGCGATTTGGCCGAGAAGTTCTTGTCCAGCGCCTTTTCCATCTCGGCGACACGGAACACGCCGCCCTCGCCGGCACCGGTGACCGCCACGCGCGTTCCGGCCGGGCCGGTGCTGGCGAACACGCCGACCAGCGCGTAACGCGAAGCCTGGTTCGGGAACTTGGCGTAGCCCGCCTTTTTCGGCAGCGGGAACTGCACCTCGGTGATGATCTCGTCGTCGGCCAGCGCGGTCTCGAACAGGCCCTTGAAATACTTGTCGGCCGGGATTTTCCGCTTGCTGGTGACGATGGTGGCGCCGAGCGCGAGGCACGCCGCCGGGTAATCGGCCGCCGGATCGTTGTTGGCGACCGAGCCGCCGATGGTGCCGACGTTGCGAACGGCAGGATCGCCGATCGTTTCAGCAAGCTCGGCCAGCGCCGGGATCGCCTTCTTTACGACCTTGGAGTTTGCGACCTCGACGTGGCGGGTCATGGCGCCGATGACGAGCACCTTGCCCTTGAGCGCGATGCCCGAGAGCTCCTTCACGCCGCCAAGATCGACGAGCGCGCCGGGCCCGGCCAGCCGCTGCTTGAGCGTGGGGATCAGCGTATGGCCGCCGGCGAGCAGCTTCGCGTCGTCGGCTTTCTTCAACAGGGCGACCGCGTCCTTGACGTTCTTCGCACGATGATAGGCGAACGAATACATGCTTTCCTCCCGCTCACTCGGCCGCTTTGCGCAACTTCGCGCTCTTCTGGATCGCCGCCCACACCGCATTCGGTGTGGCCGGCATCGGCACGTTTTCATGGCCGACCGCGCTGGTGATGGCGTTGATCACCGCCACCGGTGCCGCGATCGCACCCGCCTCGCCGCAACCCTTCATGCCGAGCGGGTTGGACGGACACTTGGTGAAGACATAGTCCACGTTGAACGACGGCAGATTGTCGGCCCGCGGCATGCAGTAGTCCATGAAGGAGCCGGTCACCAGCTGGCCGTTCTTGTCGTAGACCGCGTTTTCGAGCAGCGCCTGGCCGACGCCCTGCGCGATGCCGCCGTGCACCTGGCCCTCGACGATCATCGGATTGATCACGGTGCCGAAGTCGTCGATCGCGGTCCATTTCGCGATCTCGGTAACGCCGGTCTCGGGGTCGATCTCGACCTCGCAGATGTGCGTGCCGGCCGGGAAAGTGAAGTTGGTCGGATCGTAGAACGCCTGTTCCTTCAAGCCGGGCTCGATATGTGCCGTCGGAAACTTATGCGCCACATAGGCGGCGAGCGCGATCTCGCCGAACGCCGCGGACTTGTCGGTGCCGGCCACCTTGAACCTGCCGTCGCTGAATTCGATGTCGCCCTCGGCGGCTTCGAGGATGTGCGAAGCGACCTTCTTACCCTTGGCGATCACCTTATCGACCGCCTGCACGATCGCCGACATGCCGACCGCGCCCGAGCGCGAGCCGTAGGTCCCCATGCCGAATTGCACCTTGTCGGTGTCGCCATGGACAACACTGATGTGGTCCATGGGAATGCCGAGCTTGGCCGACACCAGCTGAGCGAACGTCGTCTCGTGGCCCTGGCCGTGGCTGTGGCTGCCGGTGAGCACCTCCACCATGCCGGTGGGCGTGACCGCGATCTCCGCCGACTCCCAGAGGCCGACGCCGCAGCCGAGCGAGCCGGCCACCGCCGACGGCGCCACGCCGCAGGCCTCGATATAGGAGGAGAAGCCGATGCCGCGCAGCTTGCCGTTGCGCTCGGACTCCGCCTTGCGCTTTCCGAAGTTCTTGTAGTCGTGCTGCTGCAGCGCCTTGTCGAGCGCGCCAGGATAATCGCCCGCGTCATAGAGCGAGGCGACCGGCGTCTGGTACGGGAAGCTCTTGATGAAATTCTTTCTCCTGAACTCGGCGGGGTCGATACCGAGCTCGCGCGCCGCGACCTCGACGATCCGTTCGATCACGAAGCAGGCCTCCGGCCGCCCGGCGCCGCGATAGGCGTCGACCGGCGCGGTGTTGGTGAAAACGCCGTCCACCTCGCAGTAGATCGAGGGAATCTCGTACTGGCCCGAGAGCAGAGGCGCGTAGAGGAAGGTCGGCACCGCCGAGGAGAACGTCGACATATAGGAGCCGATATTGGCGAGCGTCTTGACCTTGAGCGCGGTGATCTTGCCGCGCTCGTCGACCGCAAGCTCCGCGTGCGTGATGTGGTCGCGGCCGTGCGCATCGGCCTGAAAGGATTCGTTGCGCTCGGCGGTCCAGCGCACCGGCCGGCCGACCTTCTTCGAGGCCCAGATGCAGACGGTCTCTTCCGGATAGATGAAGATCTTGGAGCCGAAGCCGCCACCCACGTCGGGCGCGATCACGCGGAACTTGTGCTCCGGCGCGATGCCGATGAAGGCCGAGAGCACGAGGCGTGCCACGTGCGGATTCTGGCTCGTGGTCCACAGCGTGAAGGATTCCGTGCCCTGGTCGTATTCGCCGATCGCCGCGCGCGGCTCGATCGCGTTCGGGATCAGCCGATTGTTGACGATGTCGATCTTGGTGACGTGCTTGGCCCGCTTCATCGCGGCATCGACCGCGGCCTCGTCGCCGATCACCCACTCGTAGATCGTGTTGCGTGGCGCGTTCTCGTGGATCTGCGGCGCACCCGCGTCACGCGCCTTGGCGAGCTCGGCGACTGCCGGCAACACGCCGTAATCGACCTTGATTGCGTGGGTCGCGTCCTTGGCCTGATCGAGCGTCTCGGCGATCACCACGGCGAGCGAGTCTCCGACATAGCGCACCTTGCCCTGCGCCAGCGCCGGGTGCCGGCCTCCCTTCATGGGCGAGCCGTCCTTAGAATGCACCATCCAGCCGCAGATCAAATCGCCGATCTTGTCGTTGGCGATGTCCGCGCCGGTATAGATCGCGAGTACGCCGGGCATCTTCGACGCCTTCTTGAAATCGATGCTCTTGATCGTGGCGTGCGCGTGCGGCGAGCGCAGGAAATAGGCGTGGGTCTGATACGGCCGGCGGATGTCGTCGGTATATTGGCCCCGGCCGGTGAGGTAGCGCTTGTCTTCCGTGCGGCGTTCGGAGGCGCCGATTGTGGACGCGCTCATGGTGTCCTCCCGGTTTCCGTTGGCGGCTTCAGCGCATTGCCTTTGCGCCGGCGGCGATCGCCTTCACGATATTGTGGTAGCCGGTGCAGCGGCACAGATTGCCTTCCAGCTCCTCGCGGATCGTGTGCTCGT
>JAYUHJ010000048.1:0-5905 GCA_043767065.1 Hyphomicrobiales bacterium
AACTCGCGCGTCGAGCCCGGTCCTTGCAACCGCAGCGCGGGACCCATAGCTTGCCGCGCGTGCGGCCCGAGGCGCTTCATGCCGATGGAATTCATAGGCAAGATCGTCGTCGTCACCGGCGGCAGCCGAGGTATCGGCCGCGGTATTGCTGCAGCCTTCGCTCGTGAAGGTGCGCAAACGATGATCGCCGCCACCTCCGAGAAGAATCTAGCCGCCGCCACCGACGCGATCGAGAAGAGCGGCGCAGCGCGGCCGCTGACCTTCGCCGGCGACCTGCGCAAGCCCGAGACTTGCGAAGCTCTGTTCCGCCAGGTCGAGCAACAGTGCGGCCGCTGCAACATCCTCGTGCATTCGGCGGGCGCGACCCGCAGCGGCGCGTTTCTCGAACTCTCCGACGAGGCCTGGACCGACGGCTTCGCGCTGAAATTCCTGTCCGCCGTGCGCCTGTCGCGGCTGTTCTGGCCGATGCTGAAGCAGAGCAAGGGGCACGTGCTTGCGGTGGTCGGCGGCGCGGCCCGTACGCCGGACCCGATGTTCACAATCGGCGGCTCGGTGAACGCCGCCATGGCCAATTTCGCCAAGGCGCTGGCCGGCCTCGGCAAGCGCGAAGGCGTGAACGTCAACTCGATCCATCCGGGCATCACGGAGACCGACCGGGTGACGGATCTGTTCCGCACGCGCGCCGCGGCCGAAGGTATCTCGATCGAAAAGGCCGTGGAGAAGGCGCTCGCGGCCCAAGGCATCGCGCGCATCGGCCAGCCCGAGGACGTGGCGGAGCTTGCGCTGTTCCTATGCAGCGAGCGAGCGCGACACATCCAGGGCACCGCGATCGCGGTCGATGGCGGGGCGACGCCGGGATTCTACTGAAAACGAAAACGGCCGGCCCGAGGGCCGGCCGCTTTGCTCAGATACGCCGCACCTTATTCATTCGCCAGCGCTGCTGCCGCTGCCACCCACGCTCGCCACCGCACTGCGGAGGAACCAGTTCTCTTCCACTGCTGCGTTGCGGTCGGCGTTGAACTGCTGGGCGATCCATGGCGAGGCCGGCACGACGAGAGAGCCGGCGGTGGTCACGGTCTGCGGGGCATAGAGCGTGGCCGTGTCGAACCAGGTGCCGTAGATGGGCTCCTGATTGGCGATGGAATCCGGCGCCGCTTCCTCGGCGAGACCGAAAGCCGATGTGCCGGCCGCAAAAACTGCGGCGAGCGCCAGCGTCTTGATGGAACGCATTGTACTTCTCCTGCTCAATGGACGATGCGGCCATCCTGGCAAGGTAAATCGCAACGAAATGGTAATCGGCTTGACGAGTTGCCAGGATCGGCAACAAGCTCTTTCCGCGAGCGCGACGATTGAAGAAAATTTTCGCGCTAATGATATCGACGATTTTATCATTTCACCGGGATACTGCCCGGCAGCCAAGGGAGGAGCTCATGCCCGACTCCATCATGTATCACGAGGGCAACCGGCGCCTGCAGGACGAATTCGACAGCCGCAAGATCTCCGACCGGCTGGAGGAAAAGCTAACGCGCGCCCGCTTCAGCGACGAGGACAAGGTATTTGTCGAAAATTCGATCTTCTTCTTTATTGCCACCGCCGACGCACAGGGACGGCCGGACTGCTCGTTCAAGGGCGGCAGCCCCGGCTTCACACGCGTGAGCGCGCCCGACGAGCTCGTGTTTCCGGACTATGACGGCAACGGCATGTTCAAGAGCCTCGGCAATATCGAGATCAATCCGAATGTCGGCTTGTTGTTCGTCGATTTCTTCAAGCCCAAGCGCCTGCGTATCAACGGCACTGCATCGGTGCGGCGCGACGATCCGCTGCTGCAGCACACCGTCGGTGCGCAGCTCATCGTGCGCGTCAAGGCGCGGGCGATCTTTCCCAATTGCCCGCGCTACATCCCGACGCTGCAGCTGGTGGAGCCTTCGAAATATGCGCCGCTGCCCGGCGCGAACTTCCCGGAGCCGGCGTGGAAGAACTTTCCAGACTTCGCGCCGGTCATGCACCCGCGGCAACCGACCTTTAAGGGCTAGGTTCCCACCCGCAGGGGTGCGGCGAGCTTTCTGAGCGCCGCCAGCACCGAGAGCGCGGTGATTCTGCCGGTCTTGGGATTTTCCGAGGGCACGTTCTCGATCGTCATGCTGAAGCGGGCGGAGTCGGCGTCGACCTCGATCGTGTGGCAGTTGCGGCTGATCGAAGAATCGGCCCAGATCTCGACCATGGTACGGTCGGAGCCGATGCCGGCGAGCGACAGCGCGGCGGCGACGTTGAGGTTCTCGGGAAAACCAGCGGCGGCCTCGCGCGCGCTGCCGCTGAAGACGCGTTTGGCTTCGGTCAGGCCCTCGACCGAAATCCCGTTCGTTACGAGATAGGGCGCGCCGGCGAGACCGCGCGGCGGTTTGCGTGTGGTCATCCGCACCGAGTGAATGGTCCCCTCCGCGGCCGCGGTGACGGCATCGAGGCCCAATAGCGCGCCGGTCGGCACGATGATTTGGCCGCCACGAGACTTGGCAAGCTCGATGAGATCCGGCCGCGTGAGCAAAGCGCCGCAGGAGAGCACCATCACGCGCTTGCCGGCTTCCAACATCGGCCGGCATACCTGCTCTAGAATTTCGGGCGGCGCGCATTCGACCACGAGATCGGCGCGCGCGGGAATTTCGACAAGCCCTACGACCGGGCATGCGATGTGCTCGGCATCGCGCCAGGCTTTCGCTTTCGCTGCATCGCGCGCCGAGATGCAAGCGAGCGTCAGGCCCGGCACGCCGTCGGCGAGCCGGCGCGCAAGGACGCGGCCGATGGCGCCGAGGCCCGCGATACCGACGCGGATCGTGGTCATGGATGACTCCGGCCGAATGTCACCTGCATATGCGCGCCGGTTCCGCGCCACAAGCGGCGTCTTGACCCCGCCCGCCGGGCAAGCAAATGTCGGTCTAACGAATTGGAGGATGTTATGCGTAAGACCATTTTCGGCGCGGCGCTTGCGTCATTACTCGCTCTCACCGGCACTGCATCGGCACAGGAATGGCCGATGCGCGCGGTGACCATGGTGGTCCCGTTCGCCGCCGGCGGGCCGCAGGACACGATCGCGCGCGTGGTCGCGGCGGGCCTCGGCGAAATCCTTGGACAACAGGTCGTCGTCGAAAATATCGGCGGCGCCGGCGGCATGCTGGGCGGCGACAACGTCGCACGGGCGGCGCCGGACGGCTATAAGTTCGGCCTCGGCACCGTCGGCACCCACGCTCAGGGCCAGACCCTCTACAAGAAGCCGCTCTATAACTCGGTGACCGATTTCACACCGGTCGGGCTGATCGCGGAGACGCCGATCGCGCTGCTGGTGCGCAAGGGTCTGCCAGTGAACAGCCTGCAGGAATTCATCGCTTACGCCAATGCGAACCAAGCGAAGATGTCGTTCGGCTCGGCGGGTCCGGGTTCCGCCACGCACCTCGGCTGTGTGGTGGTCAACATGGTGCTTGGCCTCAAGGTCGAGCACATCGCTTATCGCGGCACCGGTCCCGCCATGGCGGATCTCTTGAGCGACCGGAGCATCGATTACATCTGCGATATCATTAATACCGCAAAGCCCCAGATCGAGGGCGGCACCGTCAAGGGCATCGCGATCATGACCAAGGAGCGCTCGGCGGTGTTGCCGAACCTTGCGACCGGACTCGAGCAAGGCGTCAAGGATTTCGAGGCCTATACCTGGACGGCGTTCTTCCTGCCCAAGGGCACGCCGGAAGCGATCGTGAAGAAGCTGAATGCCGCCATCGTGCAGACCATCAACACGCCGGCGGTGCGCGAGCGGCTACAAGGCATGGGCGCGCAGGTAGTGTCCAACGATCGCGCCACGCCGGAATACCTTGCAAAGTTCGTCCCCGCCGAAATCCAGAAATGGGCCGCGCCGATCAAGGCGAGCGGCGTGACGGTAGATTGATGCGCGCGACCGAGCGTCGCTAAGAATCCGAATCTCGATCTGTACATCCCAGCGGCCGGTCCCTGTTGGGCCGGCCGTCGCGCGAAAAAAAGAGAAAAATCCTTCATGCAACTCCAGCGCAATTCCTTCAAGCAGGCGCTCGCGGCGAGCCGGCTTCAAATCGGACTCTGGTGCAGCCTGACGAGCAACATCGCGGCCGAGATCGTCGCCGACAGCGGCTTCGACTGGCTGTTGCTCGACGGCGAACACGCACCGAACGAAATTCCGGGATTGCTGTCGCAATTACAGGCCGTTCGGCACGGCCCGGCGGCGCCGGTGGTGCGGGTGGCGTGGAACGATCTGGTGATGATCAAGCGCGCGCTCGACATCGGCGCGCAATCCCTGCTGGTTCCGCTCGTCGATAATGCCGAACAGGCGAAGCGCGCCGTGCAAGCGACGCGTTATCCGCCGGGCGGCAACCGCGGAGTCGCGGGAAGCACGCGCGCGGCCGGCTATGGCCGAATTCCCGACTATCTGAAAACAGCCAACGAAGAAATTTGCGTCATCGTTCAGGCCGAAACGCGCGGTGCACTCGACCGGATCGAGGAGATCGCAAAGGTCGAGGGCGTCGATGGGGTATTCATCGGGCCCAACGATCTGGCGGCTTCGCTCGGCCATACCGGCAACACCCAGCATCCCGACGTTCAGAAGGCGATCGAGGACGCGGGCCGGCGGTTGCGGGCGGCCGGCAAAGCGGCCGGCATCCTCGCGTTTCCGGAGGAAGAAGCACGGCGCTATATCGGCTGGGGCTACAGCTTCGTCGCGGTCGGCGGCGACACGGCGCTGCTCGCCAACGGCGCGGACGCGCTGGCGAAGAAATTCAGGGGCTGATGGGGCTCACGGACTTTTGACAAGCTCGTCGAGGGGCGTCTGCAATCACGCACTATACTCTATGATCATTCGCGCGGCGCAGCCGCCACCCAAGGGAGGCCACTATGAAGTCCATCGGTCGGCGTGAATGTCTGGTTGGCGGCCTGCTCGGGGTGGCCGCGATCCTCGGCCTCGACCTCGCGCTGCAGCCCGGCGCGGCCGCGCAGGCCCGTGTCGGCGCACCGGCGCCCGCGTTCACGTTGCCGGCTTCGAACGGCCGCACCGTTTCGCTCGCCGACTTCAAAGGCAAGACGCTCGTGCTCGAGTGGTCGAACCACGACTGCCCGTACGTGGGCAAGCACTACCGCGGCAACAACATGCAGGCACTGCAGAAGAAGTGGACCGCGCAGGACGTCGTGTGGCTAACGGTGATTTCTTCGGCGCCCGGCATGCAGGGTCACGTCACCGCCGCAGAGGCCAACAAGCTCACGGTCGAACGCGGCGCGGCGCCGAGCGCGGTGCTGCTCGACCCGAAGGGCGTAGCCGGCCGGGCCTATGGCGCGCGGGTCACGCCGCACATGTTCGTCATCTCGGGCGACGGCACGATCGTCTATGCCGGCGGGATCGACGACAAGCAATCGGCGCAGATCGAGGATATCAAGACCGCGCGCAATTTCGTCGATCATGCGCTGACGGATCTGTCGCAGGGAAAGCCGGTTTCCGTCTCCGGCGCGCGCGCCTACGGCTGCACCGTCAAGTATGGGTCGTGAGCGAGCCGGCGGCGCGGATACGCTGACGAAGAAATTCAGGGACTGACGTTCAGTTCAAGCGCGGCGCCCGTCTCCACGCGCCAAGCGGCGAGCCACTTCTTGAAGCGGCCGCCGTCTTCGGCGTTCTCCCTGCCCGCGCCGTGCCAGGCCGCGAACACGGCACCCTCGCCGGTAAACATCAGCACCACGTCCATGCCCTTGGACCGGCGCAGCGTCTCGACCGCCTGACGCGCGGTCTGCGCGATCGGACCGGAGACATTGAAAGAGGTGTTGACCGAAACCTCCACGCCGATGCGGCGGCCGAGCGCCTTCAAGAAGGCGTAAGTCAGGGGGTCGGTGTGCTCGCGTACGATCT
>JAYUHJ010000049.1:0-14070 GCA_043767065.1 Hyphomicrobiales bacterium
GGCGCAGCAGATGTTCCTGCGCGATATCAAGAATTGGGGCGAGCACGTGAAGCTCGCCAAGATCCAGCCGCAGGGCTGAAAACCGGCGGCGCGGCGGTATCCGCCGTCGCGCCGCGTTCCATTTAAACGTACCGGCAGCGCTCGCAAGAGGCGCGCCGGCCAGGGAGGACGCACATGAAGCTCACTCGCAAGGAATTGCTCCGTTCAGCCGGCGCATTCGCGCTGGTTTCGGCGTTCGGCGGCGTCCGCGTCGCGCAGGCCCAGGAGTATCCGAGCCAGGACATTCGGCTGGTCTGCGGGTTTCCGGCTGGAAGCGGTGCCGACATCTTCGTCCGCTATTTCGCCGATAAGCTGCGGCCGATCGCCGGGCGCACGGTGATCGTCGAGAACAAGGTCGGCGCCGCGAGCAACGTCGCGACCGAATATGTCGCGCGCTCGAAGCCCGACGGCTACACGCTGTATCCGTTCGCCGGCACCACGGTGGCGGCGAGCATGGCCCTGTTCAAGAACCCGCCGGTCGATGTCGGCAAGGCGCTGCAGGTGGCAGCCACGACCAGCAATCTCGCGTTCATGCTCGTGGTTGCGACGAGCAGCCCGTACAAGACCGTTGCCGAACTCACTGCGGCGATGAAAGCGAAGGGCGACAAGGCCAGCTACGCAGTCGCGGCAAATCCCGGCATCATCATGGGCGCGATCTACAAGAACACCGCCGGGCTGCAAGCCGTCGAGGTGCAATATCGCAGCGCCCCGGATTCGCTCAATGAGCTGACGAGCGGCAAGCTCGATTACGGCTTGCACGATCCGATTTTCGCGCTATCGCAAGTGCGTGAAGGGCGGCTACGGGCGCTCGGGGTCTCGACCGCCGAGCGGCTCAAGTCGCAGCCTACCATCCCGACCATGAAGGAATCGGGCGTCCCGATGGACCTCAGTCTCTGGTGGGGCGTGATGGTGGCGAGCGGTACCCCCCGGCCGATCATCGACAAGATCAATCAGTGGTTCAAGCAGATCGTCAGCGCCGAGGACACGATCAAGTTCCTCGCCGCATCCGGCGCCGATCCCATGATCCGAACGCCGGAACAGGCGCAGGCAATGTTCCAGACCGCCATCAAGGAATGGGGCGAGTACGTGCGGATGGCCAAGATTCCGCAAAGCTGAAAACAAGTGGCGCGGCGGCAACCGCCGTCGCACCGCATCACGTTGAAACGCCGGTAACGCCGAGAAACGGACCCCGGCCCGGGAGGTAGCAAATGAAGGTGACAAGGAAAGAGTTGTTGCGTGCGGCCGGTGCGTTCGCGCTGGTCGCTCCGTTCGGCGGGATACGCGGCGCGTTCGCGCAGGCCTATCCGAGCCAGGACGTGCGGTTCGTCTGCGCCTTTCCCGCGGGAAGCGGCGCCGACGTGCTGGTGAGGTTCCTCGCCGAGAAACTGCGTCCGGTCATCGGCAAGACCATCCTCGTCGAGAACAAGGTCGGTGCCGGCGGCCACATCGCGACCGAGTATGTCGCACGGTCCAAGCCGGACGGCTACACGATCTACGTGTTCGCTGCCACCGGCGTGGCGGCAATGGCGGCGATGTTCAAGAATCCGCCGGTCGATGTGTCCAAGACCATCCAGGTCGCCGCGGCAATCAACCGCCAGCCCTTCATGATCGTGGTCGACGCCAAGAGCCCGTACAAGACATTGGCCGAACTCACGGCGGCAATGAAGGCCAAAGGCGACAAGGCGAGCTACGCCAGCGCAGCCCCTCCCGGCACCATCATAGGCGAAATCTACAAGAACAAGACCGGCATCCAGGCGGTCGAGGTCAGCTTCCGGACCGCACCCGACTCGCTCAACGAAATCCTGAGCGGCAAGCTCGACTACGGTGTGCACGATCCGGTGTTCTCGCTGGCGCAGGCGCGCGAGGGGCGGCTGCGGATTCTGGCGGTCTCGACCGGTCAGCGGATCAGCGTCATCCCGGATGTACCGACCATGAAAGAGTCGGGCGTCGACCTGGACCTGACCATCTGGTGGTCGGCCATGGTGCCGGCCGGTACGCCGAAGCCGATCGTGGACCAGATCAACAAGTGGTTCGGCCAGGTGCTGGCGACCGACGAGGTGAAGAAGTTCCTGAACAGCTTCGGTGGCGACGTGAACATCCAGACGCCGGAGCAGGCGCAAGCGAACTTCCTCGCCGCGATCCCGCAGTGGATCGAGTTCGTGAAGATCGCGAAGCTGCCGCTGATGTGACGGTTGCGTGCAATGCGGGCGCGGTGGCGAGAGCCGTCACCGCGCCCATTTCTTTGTGGTAGGGTCGGCGCCATGAAACTCAACGACGCCGAAAAAGCCATGTTCGACGGCAAGCATGGCCTCGCCAAGCAGAAGGCGATGGACCTCTTGATGCGCTACGGCGAGGCGCTCGGTGCGGAGCGGCTGGTGGACGTGAAGAACGTCGCCGGCACCTGGAACGCCGGCTCGCCGGCGCTGAAGCCCTTCGCCGAGAAGGGCATGGACGCGGTGTTTTCCAAGTTCAATCTCGACAGCGACGAGGTAGTCGAGACGCCGCAGGCCGAGGTCTATACCTGCCAGCTGATCCACGGCATCGACACGCAGAACGCTCACGTCACCGGCGTGCCGCAGGAGGCGGTGGAGCGGCAGAAACAGGCGGAAAGTTATTTCGGCAAGCGCGGCGTCGCCATGTTCAATACCTGCACGCCGTATCAGGTCGGGAATGTCCCGGTGCGCGGCGAGCATTGCGCCTGGATGGAATCCTCGGCCGTGGTCTATTGCAACGGGGTGCTCGGCGCGCGCACCAACACGGAAGGCCGCGAGAGCACGGGCGCGGCGAGCATCACCGGGAAAATCCCTTATTGGGGATTCCATATCGAGGAAAACCGCCTCGGCACCCACCTCGTAGAGGTCGAAGTCGAGGTCGACGACATGATGGAATGGGGCCTGTTGGGCTATGCCGTCGGCGAGGTCGTCGAGGAGGACATTCCGGTTCTACAGGGCATCAAGCACACACCGAGCATGATCAAGCTCAAGCATTTCGGTGCGGCGGCGGCATCCTCGGGCGGCGTCGAGATGTACCATATCCCCGGTACCACGCCGGAAGCGCCCACGCTGGAGGCTGCTTTCGGCTTGAAGAAGCCGGTCGCCACGATCAAGTACGGCAAGTCCGAACGCAAGCTCGCCTACGACAATCTCAATTCGTCGGCGAAAAGCACCGACATCGATTTCGTCATGCTCGGCTGCCCGCACAATTCGATCGAACAGGTTTGGCTTGCAGCCAAAATGCTGGAAGGCAAGAAACTCTCGCCCAACACGCAGCTCTGGATCTTCACGCCGCGGGCGCTGCGCGACACTGCCGAGCTCAACGGCTACGGCAAGATGATCCGCGACGCGGGCGCGCACCTGATGAGCGACACCTGCCCGGCCATCGGCCGCGTGATGCCAAAGGGCACCCTGGTGGTGGCGACGGATTCCGCGAAGCAAGCGCACTATCTGCCGGCGATCATGAAATGTCAGACCTGGTTCGGCTCGGTCGAGGATTGCGTCAACGCGGCACTCACCGGCAAGTGGCGCGGGGAGCTCGCCTGATGGACGCCGCAACCAAGATCGTCATTCACGGCCGCAAGGTGGTTGGCGGCGTGGCCGAAGGCGAGGCGATGGTCACCAATGAAACGATCTCCGGCTGGGGCGGAATCGACGAGAGCACCGGCACCATCATCGAGCGGCGGCACGAGCTCGTCGGCCAGAGCTTCAAGGACAAAGTGCTGGTGTTCCCCGGCGCCAAAGGCTCCTCGGGCTATTCGCACTTCTTTCATCTCGCGCGCGTCGCCGGTGCGGCGCCGAAAGCGCAGTTGTTCAACAAGATGACGACCAAGATCGCGCTCGGCGCGGTGGTCACGCGCGTGCCGGCGATGACCGATTTCGACCGCGACCCGCTCGAAGTGATCGAAACCGGCGACTGGGTTAAGGTCGATGCCGATAAGGGCGTCGTCGAGGTCACCAAGCGGGCGCGGACGAACGCGTGAGCCGGCCGCGCGCGAAGATTGTCACTTCGAGTTCTGCTTCTTTCTTTCGGACAGCAATTGGTAGGCGAAGCGCAATTGGCCGCTTGCTTCTTCGAATTCGCGCATCTTATGATCGAGGATATCGATTTGCTCGATGCACTGCTTACGCGCCGTCTCTATCGCTTCGGGGGAATCAAACTTCAGCGCTGTATCGCTGTTGCGAAATGGATATCCGATTCCCTTACCATTGAGGATCAGCGTGATCGATTCGTTGTTGTTGTCGATTAGGATGCCATCGGTTTCAACGAAATAGACCCCGGGACCCCCGGAGGGCTTGCTCTGTGTCATCATTAGGCCTCTATGCCCGGAACTCGGGCTTCAGCGCGGCTTATCGCGGGATTCGTGCTGCGGTGCGAGCATGTTACGGCTAGCTGGGGAGTAAATTACTGAAATCTCGGTGCGATTGCAGTGGCTTACCGTTGGGTGAGGATCGTGACGACCGGTACGCCGGGGAGCTATTCTTTTGGGTTGGCGGCGGCGAGCCCCGCTGCGGCGAGATCGCGTTCGAGCCGCTCGACAATCGCGGCCGAGGGAAAGTATCGCTCGAGTTCCTGGCGTGTCTGGCTGGCCCATGCCGGGCGAATTGCAACCAGTCGGTCGAATGCCTGTCGCGCTTTTTCCTTATCGTTCGCGGCTGCGGCTACGAGCGCACGGGCGAGATGACCGAGCGGATAATCGGCGCCAGTCGCCTGGTTCGCGTGGTAGGTCGCGTCCGGCAGATCGCCGCGAAGATAGACCCCGAGAAACATGTAGAAATGATGCCAAGACGGGAGAACAGTGCCGTAATCCGCCGATCGCCGGAGCATTTCCAATCCTCGGTCGACTTCGCCAACCATGATCAGCCGGCCACCATATTCGCTCAGCGCAATCAAATTGTACTTGTTGAGTGCGATTGCCTTATCGGCTGCGGCGAAGGCGGGGCCGATCTCGCGGCGTACAAATAGAACGATAAAAAGCATCTGATAGGCGCGAGAATTTTCAGGATTAAGTTCCACAGCACGACGCGCCGCGATTAACGCCCAATCGAGCAGGGGCAGTCCGTCCGGTCTTGCGCCGAGACCAAACTGGAATTCGCGAACGTAGACGGCAGAGAGATAGGCGAAACCGCTGGCAAAGCTTGGATCGATCGCGGTCATACTTTCGAGACATGCGCGGGCGTTGTCGCGTCCGAAAGGATCGAACGAGCGGAATGCCTCCAATGTTTCGACGATGCAGCGATTTCGTGGGTCGCCGGCCCGGCTCGAAAGATACTTGACGCGTTCGTGGCTGCGGACGACGCCATAGGGCAACATTAGCGTGGTCGCTAGGCTGAAAACGATGTGCTCTTCGATGGCTGCGCGACCCACCTCCGCAGGAAACGGCTCGAAGGTACGTGACCACACCAGCTTGCCTTCTGCGGCATCCAGCAATCTGAAGCTCGCTCCGGTCGTTCCGTCGTCGCGGTGTTCGATGGTTCCAGACAGGCGATAGTCGATGAGGGGGTGCCGCGGCCGAAAAGCCGGATCGCCATTTCTTGTCGGATCGAACTCGACGTTGAAGATGTCGAAACGGGAGAGCGCGTCGCGCACCTTCTCCCGAAGCGTTTCAGCCGAAAGGCTCGGTGCGAGCGGTGTGCCCAGGATCTCGAATGACTGAATTACGATCGTGGGCAGGCCGTTGCCGGGCCGCAACGTGCCGATGGTCGGCTCGCGCAAGCGCGCGTTGGCTCCGCGGCTACGCCACTCGATTGCCGTGTACGCGGCCGCGCCAATCGCTACGAGCGCAACAATGGCAATAAAAATCAGGCGGGCGCGCGAAGGCTCGAAACTTGCCTTTTGCGCCCGCCGCCGGCCGACGCCTTTGCGCCGGTGAAAGGTCGGAACGTAGGAGCCGCGCAGGATCTCGATGACGAGGGGATCAGCCACACCTGGACCGCCATAATACTGCGCAATGTTTCGCCGCAGGCGCGTGGCCTCGACGCGGACGATCGGATCGACCTGCGGGTTGAAGCCCGGGCCTCGCCCGAGCGCCTCGATACCGATCGTATATCCCTTGATCCGTTTGGCCTCGCCGCGCAGTACGGCTTCAACAACGAAACGGAGAAAGCTCGCAAGTTGCGGCGAGCTGCGGAACAATTCGCTCTCGGTCAGGCAATTCAGCGCTGCGCGAACCTCGTCTGGGCTGGGAGGCGTCTGGTCGGATTGCTGCCCGTGGCTCATCGTGGGCTGCTCGTCCGCTGCGCAGAAATCTACCTCTGCGAAAAAAGCGGGTGCATACGGTACGAGAGCTTTTCGGGATAGGCAAACAAGACGCCCCGATACGGATCGAGGCCCAATGCAGCATTGTCGAAATTATCGAGCAGACACAGGGAAATAGCTAAGCGTTCGCGACTTTGAGCAGCACGTCGGCGTGGCAGGGTCCGTCGAGCGGGCACCAGCAGGCGAGATCGTGGCCGCACAATTCGCTGCGCGCGTCTGCGCCGCTGACACGCAGCTTTCCCGCCAGAAAGTCGCGCCGATAGGCGGCGACGGCCTGAGCCCGCGTGAGCTTGCCCATCTTGTAAGGATTGCCCCACTTGGTCGAGCGCGCAACGACGATCGCGCCCGCGGGCAGACGGAAGCCTTTCTTGCGAGAGAGCTGCAAGCGGAGGGGCATGCGCCTCACGCCTTGGGTTTCGGCGCGCGCCGGTAATCGTCCTCGACGCGCACGATGTCGTCTTCGGCGAGATACGAGCCGGACTGGACCTCGATCAATTCGAGGGGAATCTTGCCCGGGTTTTCCATCCGGTGCAGCGCATTGATCGGAATATAGGCCGACTCGTTCTCATGCACGTCGCGCACCTGATCGCCAATGGTGACGCGCGCGGTGCCGCGCACCACGACCCAATGCTCGGAGCGATGCATGTGTTTCTGCAACGAAACCCGCGCGCCGGGTTTCACTACGATGCGCTTGACGTGGAAGCGATCGCCGCGGTCGATGTTCTGATAAAAGCCCCAGGGCCGGTAGATGCGCGAGTGGGTGTCGGCCTCGGGCCGGCCCTCGGCGCGTAGCCGCTCGACGAGCAGGCGCAAATCCTCGCTGCGGCTGCGGTCGGCCACCAGCACCGCGTCGTCCTCGACGATCACCACGAGATCCTTGACGCCGACCAGCGCCGCGAGCTTGTCCTTGCTCAACACATAGGAGCCGCTGCTGTCGAGGAAAACGACTTTGCCGTCGGCGGCATTGCGGTTGGCGTCCTGGGGCAGGAGTCCCCAGACCGCATTCCAGCCGCCCACATCCGACCAGCCATAGGAGGCCGGCACCACGGCGGCGCGGCGGGTCTTCTCCATCACCGCGTAGTCCACCGACTTCTTCTCGGCGCCGGCGAACGCAGCTTCCTCGAGCAAGAGGAAGCCGAGATCGTTCGTGGCCTTCTTCACCGCACGCGCGACCGTCTCCGCGCTTGCGGGATCGAATGCCGAATACTCGGCTAGCAGCACATCGGCGCGGAACAGGAAATTTCCCGAGTTCCAGAGATAGCCGTCCTTCAGGTAGCGTTCCGCGGTTGGCGCATCGGGCTTCTCGACGAAGGCCTCGACGGTGCGTGCGGGTGCGGCGTTCGGGATCGGCGGGCCTGGGCGGATATAGCCGTAGGCGGTCGCCGGATGGTCGGGCTTGAGGCCGAAGGTGACGATATGGCCGGCCTCGGCGGCCGGCCGCGCGTCGCGGCAGGCGGCGATGAACGCCGCGGGGTCGCGCACGACATGATCGGCGGCCAACACCAGCACGAGCGCCTTCGGCGTCTCCGCGGCGATATGCGCGGTCGCGGCTGCCACCGCCGGCCCGGAATCGCGCCGCGCCGGCTCGAGCAGGATTTCGGCGGTGACGCCGATTTCCTCAAGCTGCTCGCGCACCAGGAAGCGATAATCGCGGTTGGTGACGACTACCGGGCGGCCGAATATGGCCGGATCGGAGACGCGGGCGACCGTTTCCTGCAGCGTCGACTGCGGGCCAAGGAGCTTGAGGAATTGCTTCGGCAGGCTGTCGCGCGAAGCCGGCCACAAGCGCGTGCCGGCGCCGCCGCACAAGATCACCGGACGGATCGGGTCTGACATGAGTTGGGTTTCCGCGGCCACGATCGATGATAGCGCGAACGCGTGGCGCGTGCCCGCTCAGGCGCTCACGGCCTGTGGGACGTGGAACTGGACTTCGTAGACCTTGTGATAGCGGCCGCGCCGGGCGATCAGCTCGTCGTGCCGGCCGGTTTCGACGACGCGGCCCTTCTCGACCACGCAGATCTTGTCGGCGGCGATCACGGTCTGCAGCCGGTGCGCGATCACCAGCGTGGTGCGCGAGGCGCGCAGCTTGTCGAGTGCGCGCTGGATCTCGTGCTCGGCTTCGCTGTCGAGCGCCGCGGTCGGCTCGTCGAGCAGGAGTATGGGCGCGTCCTTGAGGAAAGCGCGGGCGATGGCGATGCGCGCCCGCTGGCCGCCGGAGAGCTGCAATCCGTGCTCGCCGACTTCCGTGTCGTAGCCGTGCTCGAAGCCCAGGATGAAGTCGTGCGCATGAGCGGCCTTGGCCGCGGCGACGATCTCGTTCTCGGATGCGCTGGGTTTTCCGAAAGCGATGTTGTCGCGCACTGTGCCGGAGAACAGATAGACGTCTTGGCTGACATAGGCGATCGCCTCGCGCAGCGAGCGGCGCGTGTAAGCGGCGATCGGCTGGCCGTCGATCAGGATTTCGCCCGACTGCGGCTCATAGAAGCGCTCGAGCAAGTTCATGATCGTGGTCTTGCCGCCGCCGGAGGGTCCGACGAACGCGGTGGTCTGGCCGGGTTCGGCGGCGAACGAAATTCCTTGCAGCACGGCTTCAACCGGCCGGTAAGCGAAGACGACGTCGCGGAACTCGACCCGGCTGCGCGTTACGGCAAGATCCGGAAGGCCAGCCTGTTCGAGTTCGGCGGGAACGCTGTCGAGGACGTCGTACAGGAGACGAACGCCGACCAAGGCGTTGGAGAGATCGATGTTGAGTCGTGCAAGGCGTTTGGCGGGTTCGTAACACAGGATCAGCGCGGTGAGCACGGCCGCGAACTCGCCGGGAGTCTTGCCGGTAACGAGTACGGTGTGGCCGGTATAGGCGACCGCGGCTGCGATGGCGAAGCCACCGAGCGATTCCATCAGCGGGCTGGCGCGCGCGCTGACGCGTGACATTTTGTTAGCCGCCAATTCGGTGCTTTGGACGCTTTCGTGAAAGCGATTCCGCAGCCGGTTCTCCAGGCTGTAAGACTTGACGATTCGGATGCCCTGAGCGGTTTCCTGCATGGTCTGCATCATGTCGCCGAGACCGCCGAACTCGCGCTGTACGATCTTGCGCGCCCGGCTGACCATCTTGCGGACGAAAAGTACCGCGATCGGCAAGGTGGTCAGGCCAAAAATGGTGACGATCGGGTCTTGGGACAACATCACGATGATCAGGCCGATGAGCGTGAATACATCGCGCCCCAGGCTCGTGATCACCAGATCGAGGACTTGGCGCGCTCCGGCGGCGCCGAAGTTCAAGCGGTTCATGAAATCGGTGGAATGACGCGCGGCGAAATAGGCGACGCCCTGGGCAAGTATGCAGTCGTACATGCGCTTGCGGAAATCGGAAATGACCCGGTTCCCGACATAGGCCATGGTCACCGCCCCGCCGTAGGCGGCGACACCTTTGACCGTGTAGACGGTGACGATCGCCGCGCTAAGCAGCCAGACCAGGTAATAGGCCTGGTTCACGAAAATCCCGTTCACGATCTCCTTGATCATGTAAGCGGTGATCGAGGTGGAGGCTGCGACGAGGAACAAGAAGAAGAACCCCAGGGCATAGCCTTTGGCGTGCTTACGCCCCTCGGTGCGCAGCAGACGCGGAATGATCGTGCGCGCGTCTTCGCCAAACAGGCCGGAGAGACGGCTCTTGATACGATCAATCCACATGTCGGTCGCCGGTGCAGGGCGCGTTTGATTGGGCACCAAGGTCGCGGGCGGCGGACCGCGATCGACGACCGTGGTGCGGTGCGGCATCAAACCGGTTTTATACGTCGAGTCAATCGAAAGATCGACGTGGAGACAAGCGGTTTGCTCAAGGCTTGGCGGTCAGACGTTGGAGTTCTTTGCGGAATGCAGGCGCGATATCCGGACGCGACAGCGCATAGGCGACGTTGGCGGCCAGGAAGCCGACCTTGGATCCGCAATCGAAGGTGCGTCCTTCGAAAGCGAATCCCCGGAAGCGTTGGCGCTCGGCGAGCCGCAGCATCGCATCGGTGAGTTGGATCTCGCCGCCGGCGCCACGCACCTGCGAGGCGAGATGATCGAAGATTTCCGGCTGCAGGATGTAGCGGCCGGTGATGATCATGTTCGACGGCGCCTTGCCGCGCTCCGGCTTCTCCACCATCGTGCTGATCTCGAAGCTGTTGCCCTGTTTCGGGCCGATGCCGACCACGCCATATTTGTGGGTGTTCTCGGCCGGCACTTGCTCGACCGCGAGCATGTTGGTCTGCTCGCCGAGCGAGCCATAGGCGTCGATCATTTGCGCCAGGCAGCCGCGTTTGGCTTGCACCAGCACGTCGGGCAGCAGCAAGGCGAAGGGTTCGCGGCCGACAAGCTCGGCCGCGCACAGGACGGCGTGGCCGAGGCCAAGCGGCGATTGCTGGCGCGTGTAGCTGATCGAGCCCGCGGCGGGGAGGTCGCGCTCGAGCGCTTCGAGCTCGGCGCGTTTGCCGCGTTCGGAGAGCGTTATCTCCAATTCGAACTGGCGGTCGAAATGATCCTCGATCACGGCCTTGTTGCGGCCGGTGACGAAGATGAAATGTTCGATGCCGGCCTCGCGCGCCTCGTCGAAGGCGTACTGGATCAGCGGCCGATCGACGACCGTCAGCATCTCCTTCGGCATCGCCTTGGTAGCGGGCAGGAAGCGGGTGCCGAGACCGGCGACCGGGAAGACGGCTTTGCGGATTTTCTGCATCGCGATCCGGCAATCAGCGTGCGAGCTTGCGTTCCCAGGCGAGCGCGTGGGTGACGATGGTCGTCAGATCGTCGAGTTTCGGCCGCCAACCGAGCTTGGTGCGGATGCGGTCGGCGTTCGCCACGACGGCCTCTGAATCGCCCGGACGGCGCGGCGCGAGCGTCACCGGGAAGTCGATGCCGGACACGCGTTTCACCGTGTCCACGACTTCGCGTACCGAATAGCCGCGGCCGTAGCCGCAATTGAGCGTGAGGTTCTCGCCGCCCTGGCGCAGGTGGCGAAGTGCCGCGATATGCGCGTCGATGAGATCGGTGACGTGAATATAGTCGCGAATGCAGGTGCCGTCGGGAGTCGCATAGTCGGTTCCGAAGATCTGCATTCCCTTGCGCTTGCCGACCACGGCCTCGCAGGCCGCCTTGATCAAGTGTGTCGCTTTCGGAGTCGATTGGCCGGTGCGGCCGGCCGGGTCGGCGCCGGCGACATTGAAGTAGCGCAGCACCATGGTCGAAAGTCCGTGCGCCGCCGCCGTGTCGCGCAGGATCCATTCGCTCATCAGCTTCGACGTGCCGTAAGGCGATTCCGGCTTCGGCCTGGCGTTCTCATCGACCGGGTTAGCGTCGGGATTGCCATAGACTGCGGCGGTAGAGGAGAACACGAAGCGCTTGACGCCCGCGCGAACGACCGCTGACAAAAGGGCGCGCGTATTCGCGGTATTGGCCAGATAATAACCGAGAGGGTCGGCGACCGAGTCGGGTACCACGACCTTGGCGGCGAAATGCGTGACTGCTTCCACATTGTGCTCGCGCAACGCCTTCTCGACCAGCGCCTCGTCGCCGACGTTGCCGACTACGAGTGTCGCCGATTCCGGAACGGCTTTACGGTTGCCGGTTGAGAGATCGTCGATCACCACGACCTGCTCGCCCGCATCGAGCAGAGCGAGTACCATATGGCTGCCGATATAGCCGGCGCCTCCGGTCACCAGTACGGCCATGACGAATCGCTTTCCAGAACCCGCTGGACTTCTAGTATAGAAGCCGGTTCTCGCGCACGCGCAGCTCGTCCGCTTCAACCATCATGGTTACGAGATCGGCCAGTGTCGTGCTGGGGCTCCAGCCCAGCTCGCGGCGGGCCTTGGACGCATCGCCGAGCAGGTAATCGACTTCCGCCGGACGATAATGGCGTGGATCGATGCGAATGATCGTTTTTCCGCTCTTGCGGTCGATGCCGGTTTCCCCGTCGCCCTTGCCCCTCCACTCGATGGCGAATCCGAGGCGCTCAGCGGCGAGCTCGCAGAAACCGCGGACCGACGTTGTCGTGCCGGTTGCCAGCACATAATCGTCGGCCGCCGGCTGCTGCAGCATGCGCCACACGCCATCCACGTAATCGCCGGCGAAGCCCCAATCGCGTTGGGCCTCGAGATTGCCGAGCGACAGGAGCTCGCGGCGGCCGTGCTTCACCTCGGCCAGCCCCGAGGTGATCTTGCGGGTGACGAATTCGCGGCCGCGTAACGGCGATTCATGATTGAACAGGATTCCGGACACCGCGAAGAATCCATAGCTCTCGCGATAATTGACGGTCAGCCAATGGGCGAAGAGCTTTGACACGCCGTAGGGGCTGCGCGGATGGAACGGGGAATTCTCGTTCTGCAGCTTCGTGTGATCGGCCACCTTGCCGAACATCTCGGAGCTCGAGGCCTGATAGAGGCGGATCTTGGGATCGACGGTGCGGATCGCTTCCAGGAGCCGAGCATTGCCGAGCGCGCCTACTTCGGCGGTGAGGATCGGCTGTTCGAAGGACACGGCGACGAAGCTTTGCGCGGCGAGATTATAGATCTCGTCGGGCTTGGTGCGCTCGATCGCACGCATCACGTTGGTGATCTCGGTCAGGTCCAGTTCCACGGGCTCGATATCGTCCTCGATACCGAGCTCCATGAGCCGGCTCATGCGCGGGGCGGCGGTGCGGCGCACGGAACCGACCACGCGATAGCCCTTCTGCAGCAGGAGGCGGGAAAGATAGGCGCCGTCCTGTCCAGATACGCCGGTGATCAATGCGGTCTTCGGCATGGCTATTCCGATTCTTCGCGCGGCCGCGGATTGGCATAGCGTTTCACGCGTGGTTAAAGCAAGGTCGGATCCGAGATCGTGCCGGGGCACCGAGTGGCTGCTGCAGAATTGCCGCGCATCCTAGGAGTTGCTCGCTGATCCCATGCGCTTTGCTCTCGCAGTCGTGAAACTTTTCCCCTGGGGGGGCGTCCAGCGCGACTGTCTCAGACTCGCTCGCGTCTTGCAGGAGCGCGGCCATGAGGTGACGATCTTTACAAGCAGTGCGGAAGGGCCGTTACCAGACGACATCGCCATTGAAATCCTGCCGGCGCGCGCGCTCACCAATCACGGGCGTAACCGGCGCTTCTCGGATATGCTGGCCCGCGCGGTCAAGGACCGATATCAGTGCGTCATTGGTTTCGACAAACTCTCGGGTCTCGATATTCTCTATTGCGTCGACCCGTCCGTGAGCACGCGCACCCAAGTTCCGCTTTTGAGCTGGTTTCCGCGGCGCCGCACACTGCTGGCGCTCGAAGCGGCGTCGTTCGCCAAGGAGTCTCGCACTCGCATCATGGGGCTGTCGCAGATTCTGTTCGACGAATACCGGCGCGCCTGGGGTACGCCCGCCGAGCGATTTACTTTGCTGCCGCCGAATATCGACGTGGCACGGCGGCGCCCATATTTGCGAACCGACGGCACTCGCGAACGACTGCGTCGCACGCTCGGTCTTTCCGATGAATTTGCTCTGCTTTCGATCTGCATGCAGCCCGAAGTGAAGGGCGTCGACCGGACAATCGATGCGCTGGCGAGTCTTCCTGCTGCGCTGCTTTTGATCGCGGGGGTCGACCCGGGTGGGAAAAAAGCGCGGCGTATCATGGAAATCGCACGTGCGAACGGTGTGGCCGAGCGTGTGCGCCTGTTGGGTCCACGCGAAGGAATTCCGGAACTCATGGCCGCCAGCGACCTCTTCGTGCACCCCGCGCGGCTGGAAACGACAGGGGCCGCGATCCTTGAAGCGGT
>JAYUHJ010000050.1:0-14038 GCA_043767065.1 Hyphomicrobiales bacterium
GCCACGCAGCTCTTGCAGCCGATTAAAGCGATGCGGCTGCGCTACGTGCCGCTGCTGATGGTCTATTTCTCCTATGGCGCGACCGGCGTGGTCGATATCTCGCGCGACCTGTGGGTGAAGGAGAGCCTCGCGCTCTCGCCGGCGGAACTTGCCGGCATCGGCGTGTGGTTCACGCTGCCCTGGACCATCAAGATGGTGTTCGGCGAGCTGGTCGATACCGTCCCGATTCTGCGCTCGCGGCGCAAGGTCTACGTCTTCATCGGCGCGACGTTCACGGCTTGCGGCATGCTCACGCTGGCGGGGGCGGCCGGCGGATGGATCGCCTGGCTCAAGCCCGACCAGCTTTACGTGCTCGGCATGATGCTGATCGTGCTCGGCACCGTGGTGCAGGATGTGGTGGCCGACGCCATGTCCACTGAGGTGGTGGAGCGAACCGACGCCGAAGGCAAGCCGCGGCCGGACGCCGAAATCCGCGCCGATCTCGGCATGGTCCAGGTGCTCGGCCGACTCGCGCTTTCGTTCGGGATTCTCTCGGTCGCCGGACTTTCGGGTTTGTTGTCGAACTATTTCAGCCGCGAGACGGTTTTTTTGTTCGGCCTCGTCGTGCCGGCGGTTTCAGTGACCGGCAGCCTGCTCATTCGCACCGAGCCCGCCGAGTCGCGGCCGGTGGATTGGCGGTTGCTCGGGGGCGGGTTCGTGTTCGGCGCTGTCGTGCTCGCGATCAGCCTCGGCAATATGCCCTACGCGCAGGAGCTGGTGTTTCTGCTTTCCATGGCGGTGATCTGCACCATGTTGGTGATCGTGACGCGCGAGCTGGCCCCGGCGAGCCGGCGCGCGATCCTCTACACCACCCTCATTATCTTCGCGTTCCGCGCCACGCCGACTGTGGGCGACGGCTATTTCTGGTGGACGCTCGATATCCTGAAGTTCGACGGCTCGTTCTACGGCGTCCTGCGCCAGACCTCGGCGGTGATCGGCCTGGTGGCCTTGTGGTTGCTGGCGAAGCCGCTGACGCAATATTCGGTGGCGAAGACGCTGGTATGGCTCACATTGATCGGGTTCGTGCTCTCGGCGCCGACCATCGGGCTCTATTACGGCATGCACCAATGGACCGAGGCGAACTTCGGCTTCGGCGCGCGCTGGATCGCGCTGATCGACGCGGCCGCGGCCTCGCCGTTCGCGCAGCTCAGCATGATTCCGTTGCTCACGCTGATCGCCTATTACGCGCCGGCCGGGCACCGGGCCACTTGGTTCGCCTTGATGGCGTCGCTGATGAACCTGGCGCTGGTCGCGGGCCAGCTCGGCACCAAATATCTCAATCTGCTGTTCCCGGTGCAGCGCGGCGACTATAGCGAGCTAGGCGTCCTGATGATCGTCGCAGCTAGCCTCGGGTTCCTGATCCCGCTCCTGGTGATCGCGCTGTTCGGACGGCGGATCTGAAACTTCGCGTTTCAAAATTTTAGGCGCGGTAGTTGAGACAACAGTCGCTATTTCCCGTCCTTGCCCAGGGCACGGACGGTTGCCAACCACTTTGTGCGGCCGGTGGTGCCAAGCCCCTCGACGCTTCCGATCAGCGTTTCGCGGATCGGGCCGATACCCGAGTAGCGAAGAATATTGCGCTCCAGGCTTTTCAGGCTATGCGCGAGAAAAAACCAGCGATACGCCAGCGCTGGCATGCCCATGGTGAGCACGATCCGCGCTGACTTGTGCTTCAGCAATCCGGGCGAAAGCTTGTTACGCTCCACCTCGATGGCGAAACCGGGACGGAAGGTCTGTTCGAGGAACGCCTTTAAGAGAGCGGGCATGGACCCGAGCCAGAGCGGGTAGATGATAATGAGGTGCTCGGCCCATCCGATGGCCTCCTGACACTCCCGGATGGAAGGCGAGGGCGCACCGGTTTCCCAGTCCTGCTTCGAGCGCAGGATCGGGAACTCGATCTGCGCCAGCGTCAGCCGCCGGACCGAATGGCCGGCTTCGCCCGCGCCTTCGGCATAGGCGTTAGCCAGCGCATGGCAGAACCGCGCCCCGTCCGGGTCCGGGTGGCCGTCGATGATCGTGATCCGCTTCGCCATGACTCGTCTCCAGGTTCATACGAATGATCTGACCGCCCGTTTCGCCGCACGACCGCTCACAGGAGAGCGCCAGCCAGCATGAGCAGGCAGGTGAGCAGGCCGGCGGCTGGAATCCAGATCGGGATGGTGAGTGCGTGAAGCGGCGCCGGTTCTTTCTGCCGGCGCAATAAGAGCAACGAGAAGTTCACCAGCCCGAACACGACAAGCGTGGCAAGCGACGTCCATTTGGCCAGACTCTCGATTGGCAGGCTCACGGCGAAAAGCAGGACCGCAATGACGACGACAGCCGTGGCTATCAAGGGCGTCGCCGTCGTCGTGTTCACCCGCCCGAGCACTCGCGGAAAGTCTCCGTGAGTGGCCATGCCGTAGATCACGCGCGATGCCATGGTCATCTGAATGAGCACGGTGTTGAGCGTCGCCATGATTGCGATCGCACTGATCGCCCCTGGGCTGATGCCGGCCACCTCCTGGAACACCAGGCTGAGTGGCGCCGGCGAAGCCGCCAACCGTTCCGGAGGCACAGCGAGCACCGCGATGGCGGCAACCCAGAAGTAGAGGACGACGGAAATCACCAAGGTGAGCGCGATCGCGCGCGGCATTGTGCGCTCGGGCTCGCGCACTTCTTCGACCACGTTGGCCAGACCCTCGAAGCCGATGAACGCGAAGAATGCCAACAGGCTGGCGAAATAGATGCCAGCCCAGGCCGAAATTTCCAGCGGCGGGGCCAAAAGCTGCGGCAGGGCCGCGATCACGCCGATATCGGCGCGCGTGCCCGCAACGATGATCGCGACAAGCCCGCCGATCTCGACTAGGGTGAAAAGATTAGCCAGCAGCACCGATTCTAGAATTCCCCAGGCCGCGACTAGGCCGAGAACGAGGACGACGGCAATAACGATCGCGTACTGGGGAACATCGATAAACTCGCGGATGTACCCGGCGCTGCCGATGGCGACCGCTGCCGAGGAAATTACACCGATCGCGATGGTCAGCGATCCGGTCAGCGTCGACAAAAATCTCGAGCGGAACGCGGCCTTGACGTAGGCCGCTCCACCGGCACTCACGGGAAATCGCGTGCAGAGCTCCGCATAGGACGCGGCGGTGAGCCCCATCACGACGCCGGCGAGTACGAACGCGAACGGGGCGCGCACCCCCGCATGCCCCGCCATGGCTCCGATCAGTACATAGATGCCAGCGCCGATGGTGACACCGACGCCATAGAGAACGAGCAGCGGCAAAGTGAGCCGCCGACGCAAGGAAGTTTGGCTGCCTTCCATTGGTTTCCATCCGTAAAGAGCGTGATTAACGCATGTTGTCATACGCCCATTAGCCATCCGCAAAGCCGAATTTCACTGATCTAAATCAAAGCCTTGTGAGCTCATCCTTGCCTTTCTGAAACTTGAAACGTCCATTCGTCGGCCAATAGCGACGATCGAGAACGTCAGCAAACAGGATGGCCGCGATGCCGAAGGGTCCAGTCAAACAATCATCCACGGGGCAAAAAGGAATCCGCACACTCATCCAGAAGTATCTTCGCGACCTGATCTATGGAGCCAATGACGGGATCGTCACGACTCTGGTCGTCGTATCCGGCGTCGCCGGTGCGGCCCTGTCGTCCAACGTGGTTCTGATCCTCGGCACCGCCAATCTCTTGGCCGACGGTTTTTCGATGGGTGCGAGTAACGTGCTGGCGGAGCGGTCCACTTTGTCGGCGGCAACGCGCCCGCGGTTCAGGGACGCCTCCCGTCATGGAGCTGCGACGATCGTGGGCTTCGTGTTCGCCGGGCTGATCCCGCTTTCAGCCTATCTCTTGCCTATGCTCGAAGGGGCCCGCTTCCAGGCCGCTTGCGGCATGGCCGCCATTGCGCTGTTTTGCATCGGTGCCGGCCGATCCTTGTTCTCCGATCGGCCGTGGTTGATCGCGGGGATCGAGATGCTGATGCTCGGCGCGGTTGCAAGTGCGGTCGCTTATGCCGTGGGTGCTGGCGCTGTGGCCGTACTCGGCTAGGCGCCGCCTGGCGATCGTGCTGCCTCGGCTCACTATCAACGCCAGCGGGCCCGTTGCGCTTTCAAATTCTTCGATAAAAATATTCGTATCGCCGGGCAAAACTTTGAGATGGATCAACGGCTACCCGCCATATTGACGCAAATTATCAGTATTGAACGCTCGCAATGGAGCATCGGAAAAGACGATGAAAAAGCAGAAGATCAATCACGAAGACTGGATCGTCGTCTGTGACGGCCGCAAAGCGCTCATCCTGCGCAACGCCGGCGACGAACTCTATCCCAATCTCAAGATGTTGGAAGTGCACGAACACGACGATGCACAGACACGCATGCTCGGCGCCGATCGTCCGGGAAGGGTTCACAGCGCCGCGGTGAGCGGGCAGGCCGCGCGTAGTGCGGTCGAACAAACTGATTTGCACGATGCTGCCGAACGGACTTTCCTGAAGGCTTTGGCGGAACGGCTCGATAAGGCGGTCGTCGCAGGCGAGGCTCATGCAATACATATGGTAGCGCCACCAAGGGCGCTTGGTGTTCTTCGGCAGGCGTATTCGCCTGCGCTGCGCGGCAAGCTGCGCGGCGAGTTCGAGCACGAATACGTCAAGCTTCCGGTGGACGAGATCGAACGGCGATTGTTTGCCTGAACCCGCCGCAGGCTTCCTCTCAAGGTCTCACGACACGGCGGCTTTTCGGCCGGGCCTACCGCCTAAAGGCCATAGCGCCCGCAGGTCGGCTGGCAAGGAGTCGCGCACGTCGGAGATTTCACCGACGGTGATCTTGTCCGACAGCAGAAGCAGCACCGCCGTAACGGTGAATTCCGGCTCGGGCAATGGGTCGTTGGCGAAAGCGGCATTCACCCGGCCGAGAAAATCGGCCTTGGAGCGTTTCTTCGCGGGCACCGTTGCAGGCCGCCACTGCTCGTAATAGACGCCGCGCAAGTGGGTCGGCAGCTGCGCCGCAAGATCAGCCGCCTCGTTGATCGGGAGCCAGTCGCGCAACGTATGCAGGACTACGGTCAGTACGCGGTAACTCTTGTGCTTGTCGTTCCACCGCAGCACGGTGTCGAGATCATTGATCCATGTATGGGTCAGCTGAAAGGTATGATCGATACTTTCCAATCCGAAGGCGCTCATGAGGTCACTCCCAGTCAGCCATCCAGTTCGATCCTGCGGTCTTCGATTGCATGAAAGGGAGCTGCTGGAATTGATCCTGCTCAAACGCGCCTGGTCGATATTTCAACTCCGTCCCGCTGCCTGGCGAGCCAGAGTGCTGCGGATCGCATCGAGCAGAAGATTGCCGAACAAGGGCTTTTCGACGATCTGTACGTGCGCGTCGGCGGCTTGCTTGCGCAACGCCGCGCTTGGGTAGCTCGTAATGAGAAGAACGGGAATCGAAATGCTCCGGTCCCGCAGTTTCCGCAGCAGCTCGAGGCCGGTCATGTCGAACAAATGATAGTCGATAACCATGCAGCCGGACTGGAGCGAATCGACCGCGTTCAACAACTCTGTTCCGCTATGATAGCAACTGACCGAGAGCCCCTCGATTTCCAGGGAGAATTTCAGCGAATTGAGCACCGCCGGGTCATCATCGACCACGATCACATTTAGCTTGGACGAGGACCGGACAGGCATGAGCGACATTCCGTGCGTTGAAAAGTGCACGCGTGCGGCACGTCGACACAAAGCAGCCGATTTGCGAATTCCGCTTTGATCTGGCTCAACTTTGCGCGCCCGGGCGTCTAGCCGTTCCGGTCGTATGCGGAACCCTCAAGAACACCCGCGATCAGGGCCATGCGGACGAGCTCGGAGAGGCTCTTGGCCTGCATCTTGGTCATTACGTTGGCGCGGTAGATCTCGACGGTGCGGGGGCTGATCTCGAGATTGAAAGCGATGATCTTGTTGGCCTGCCCGGCCACCAGACCTTCGAGCACCTGGCGCTCGCGAGCGGATAGAGCGGCAATCCGGCCATGGAGCTCCACCCGGTCGGATTCCCGTTTCACTTCCCTTTCCTCCTGTTTGAGGGCGCGCCGGACCGCGGCAAGAAAAGCATCATCGTCGAAAGGCTTCTCGAAGAAATCGATCGCGCCGATCTTCATCGCCTCGACAGCGAGCGGGATATCGCCGTGGCCGGTGATGACGATTACCGGCAAGCTGCGCACTGCGCTCCGAACACGGCGCAGAAGTTCGATACCGTTCACGTCCGGCATACGTACGTCGGTAATCACACAGCCTGTCTTCACTCCGGGCAGCGCTTTGAGGAAATCAGCAGCGGATTCATAGGTGCGGACGGGAAGCTGCGCGGCCTCAAGCAGAAACTTGAGCGAATCGCGGACCGCTGCGTCGTCGTCGATGACGTGTACAAAACCTTCATTCGGCATCGACGAGATCCTTCTTCGCTACTGCGGGCAGTGTGAGCCGAAAGATCGTCCCGCCGCCGGGATTCGGCTCCACCCAGATCTTCCCCCCGTGCGCCTCGACGATGGTGCGCGAGATCGAAAGGCCGACGCCCATACCATGCAGTTTCGTCGTGACGAATGGCTGAAATAGTTGCGCCGAAATTTCCTCGGAGACACCAGGCCCGGTGTCCGCGACATTGATGACTACCATGCCGTCCGTAAACGGTGCTGATTGAACGAAAAGCTCCCTCAGTTCCGAGCTTTCCATCGCCTCAATGGCGTTTCGGATCAGATTGAGCAGGACTTGTTGTACCTGAACCCGGTCCGCGAGCACGAGATCGGCATCCGGATCGAGCCGAAAGGTTACCCGTACGCCGAGCTCCTTCGCGCCAACGAGCGCAAGTGCGCTGGCTTCCTCGGTGAGTTTCGCGACACTTTCCACGCGGCGCTCGCTTTCGCTTCGAGTAACGAATTCGCGCAGCCGCCGGATGATGTCCCCGGCGCGCAGTGCTTGGTCCCCAGCCTTGTCCAGGGCATCGCGCAGCATTGCCGACCGCTCGTCGGTGCTTGCTTCAAGCAGGCGCCGGGAGCCTTTCAGATAATTGGCGATCGCTGAGAGCGGCTGGTTGAGCTCATGCGCCAGCGTGGTTGCCATTTCGCCCATCGCCGTGAGACGAGAAATGTGAACGAGCTCCGATTGAAGCTCTTGAAGCCTAGCCTCCGTCTGCTGGCGCTCGGAAAGATCTCGAATGAATCCGGTGAAGAAACGGCGATTGCCCGATTTCATCTCGCCGACCGCAAGCTCCATCGGAAAGGTCGAGCCGTCCTTTCGCTCGCCGACGACTATCCGGCCTATACCGATGATCCGCCGCTCGCCGGTGCGGAGGTATCGCGCGAGATAGGCGTCATGGTTCTCGCGATAAGGGGTAGGCATCAGGATCTTGATATTCTTTCCGATCACCTCACTGGCAGCATAGTCAAACAAGCGCGCGGCAGCGGAGCTAAAGGATTGAATAATGCCACGCTCGTCGATGACGATCATCGCGTCGGGCACCGTATCCAGAATCGATTGGAGGTGCGCTTCGCGCGCACGCAAGTCCTCGGCGGTTCTCGATGCGCGAGTACGGCTGCGGCGCAGAATCTCACCGACCATCGACATTCCAATGCTGATGCCGCCGAAGGCAAGCGCAATCACCAGGTCGGACTGGTTGATGGCCGCAATATTTCCCATCGGCCAGACGAGCGCGAGGATCAATGCGACAGCGAGAATGCCGGGGCCAAAACCACCGATGATGCTCGCGAGCAAGATTGCGGCGGCGAAGAACAAATACGATGCCTCGGCCTGTACGGTCGATGCGAGCGCCCAATTTGCGGCGAACGCGAGCAGCGTCAGCGCCAATGCGATGACGTAATCGCGTGCGCGGATCCAGATCGGCGAATTCCGCGGTCGCGTCGCTTGTGAAATCGGGTCTGCCGATTGAGAGACGCGCTGGACCATCTCGCTCCTCGCAGGGAACAACACCGCACGGCTTGGCCCTGCTAACCCGCAAAACCATAGAAACCTTACACTTTCTGCTACGGGATTTCCCTTAGGGACATGATCTGAATTTCGAGCCCGCGCGGCGACCGATATCCATGAGCTCATCGCTGTTCGGAGGATTTAGCCATGCTGACACAGTCCCTTATCCACGCCGATAGTCGCAAGATCAGAGCCTTGAACCCCACTGCGGGCTGGAGCGTCCACGCCAAGGTTGTTGGCAAGGGGGATACTCTCAGCGACGTCCTAGAATTGATGGGGGCGTCGATCTCCTTCACGCGCAACGAGGAGATCTACGGCGAAGACGAGCAGGCGGAGTTTATCTATCGGGTTACGCGTGGCGCCGTGCGGACCTACAAACTCCTGAACGATGGCAGACGGCAGATCGGCGCTTTCTATCTGCCCGGCGACATCTTCGGCCTGGAGGCCGGCGACAATCATCATCTTACCGCCGAGGCCATCAGCGACGCCACGGTCCTCGTGATCAAGCGCAGCGCACTCGCGTCGCGCGTTGCGCAGAATATCGATATCGCCCGCGAGCTCTGGGCCGTCACCGCGCGCGAGCTCGAGCACGTACAGGACTTGATGCTCGTGCTCGGCCGCAAGAATGCGTTGGAGCGGGTCGCGGGCTTCCTTCTCGAGATGGCCGGCCGCGCTCTGCGACAGAATGCGATCGAGTTGCCCATGTCCCGCCAGGATATCGCCGACTATCTGGGCCTAACGATCGAAACGGTCTCGCGCACGTTCACTCAACTCGAAGGCGCCGCGACCATCGCACTTCCGAGCTCGCGCCGCGTCGTCCTGCGGGATCGTGCGGCTCTCGTTCGGTTGAACGCCTGACAAAAGGGCAATACTCGGATTTCCGCTTCGAAAGGCGTCGCCATGATCAAGGATATCCTCGTCAGCCTTTCCCTCGGTGAATCTCACGATGCAGCCGGCGACTATGCCATGTCGGTGGCTGAATTGTTCGGGGCGCACGTCTCAGCCTTCGCCTTGGCCTCCGTTCCGGTGGTTCCCGTTACGATGCCAATAGACGTTCTTGGTGTCGATATCGTCGGGGCAGAACGCGCGAAAAATAGAAAGGCGGCGCAGAACGCGATCAGCCGCTTCGAGAACTCGTTGCGTGCCGGAGGCCTGCGCGGTGAAGCGCGCATGTTCGAAGCCGGCGTCGCCGAGGCGTCCAATCAGTTCGGCCAGTTCGCACGCTGTTTCGACTTGTCTGTGGTCGGCCAGGCAACGCCCTCACAGCCGGAAGGCGGAATGATCATCGAGGGCGCACTGTTCGGCTCCGGCCGGCCGGTAATCGTCGTACCCTATATCCAGCAGAAAGGCATGAAGCTCGATCGCGTCGTGGTCTGCTGGGACGGAAGCAGAGCGGCGGCGCGGGCGACGGGCGACGCGATGCCGTTCCTGACGCGCGCGAAGAAGGTCGATGTTGTGACGATCGGCGCGGCGCCGGCGAAAAGCGAGGAAGTCCCTGGCGCCGATCTCGCGCAGCATCTTGCGCGCCACGGCCGCAATGTCGAGCTTCAGCATCTCGCTGTGGCCGACATCGATACCACCAGCGCGATCCTGTCCTACGTGGCGGATGCAGGGGCCGATTTGATCGTGATGGGAGGTTACGGGCATTCTCGCTTGCGCGAATTCGTCCTCGGCGGCGTGACGCGAGGCATTCTCGGATCGATGACCGTGCCTGTGTTGATGTCGCACTGACGCGCACGTAGAAGTGATGCGTTCAGCCTATTACTCGGTCAGCCGCGACGTGGGCATTTGATCTTGATCAAGGCGAGGAGCGGAAGGCTCCGTGAAGATGTACCAATAGGAGGCGAGTCATGAATGCACGCGATGTAATGACCACTCACGTGATTACGATTTCGCCGAATGCGACCATCCAAGATGTCGCCGAACTTCTGCTTCAGAATCGCATCAGTGCGCTGCCGGTCCTGAACCAAGATGGCGCGTTAGTCGGCATCGTCAGCGAAGGCGATCTCCTGCGGCGCTCGGAAGTCGGCACCGATCGACGCCGCGCATGGTGGCTCCGCATGCTCATCGGCCAGGAAACGCTCGCCGCGGAATACGTGAAGGCGCACGCGACGAAAGTCGCCGACGTGATGACGAAGAAAGTGATAGCCGCGGACCCAATGACGCCGCTCAGTGAGATCGCGACGCTCCTTGAGCGACACTCGATCAAGCGCGTTCCGATCGTGAAAGACGGCCGGCTGGTTGGAATCGTGACCCGGGCCAATCTCGTTCAGGCCTACGCCGTCGCTTACAAGAAAGGGACGATCAAGATCACGCAAAGCGACACGGCAATCCGCGAGAAGTTGATGGAGCGCCTCCGCGGCGAGCCGTGGGCCCGCACTTGGCTGCTGAACGTAATTGTGCAGGACGGCGTTGTGGATCTCTGGGGCATGGTCGGTTCGGATTCCGAGCGGAACGCGCTCCGGGTGGCCGCCGAGACCATGCCGGCGGTCCGGGCGGTCAACGATCATCTCGTCAGGCAGCCGCTCGAGAGCGGGGCGTATTGAGAGATCGAAATATTTTCTGCAACTATCGCCACTATTCCAAGGTCTTGAGAAACGCGATCAAATCTCCGATTTGCGCCGGCGCGAGGCTGAACTCCGGCATCGCTGGATGTCCGGTGGAAATTCCCTCCGCCAACGCCTCCGCCAGCGCCTCGACCGGATAGCGTTTGTGCAGCGTTCGAAACGGCGGCGCGGCTTTCAGGGGACTCTCGCTCGAGCGGTCGATGGCGTGACAGGTGACGCAGTTGGTGCGGGCGAAGGCAAGACCGCGCTGGGCACTTTGCCCATGAGCGGCGGTTGCCATCGAAGCCAGCACGAGCGCAACGAGAAGTGCGTAAAAAGGCATTTCCAAAACCTACCTGGGCGCCGTCCGCGGCCCGCTTCGTATCGAGCGCAATTTGACGATATAGGCGACGATGTCTTCGGCCTCGCTGCGCCTGAGCGCGAGCTCCGGCATCACGGGATGTGGGGAGAGTAAGAGAAAAGTGAGTCTGCGCGGATCGAGGTCGCGCCTTCCGGCGATTGCAGCGAACGAAGGTGCGTCGGCATTCGCTTGGCGTTGGTCGGCCGCAACAACGTGGCAAGCGGCGCACCAGCGGCGCGCGAGTTGTTCGCCCCGAGCCGCGTCCGCGGCAAATGTCGAAGCGGAGTTCGTGAACGCTAATAGGGCGACCAAAGCGACGAGTGACGGGCGCATGGAAATATTTCCAGTTAATCGGTTTTCGGATGGAGACTCATCGTTCGCTTTTCTAATCTCGCCCACAGCCACATCCAGTGCACCTCAGGATAGTTACTTAGTTTTGACCTGGATCAAGCCGAACGCGCGCTCTTTCTGGCACCTGTCGCTCGACAATTCTTCCGGGCGGTCGAGCGGAGGCCAGTCTTGTGGAACGCGATCTGAAGAGAGATCAGAATAGGGCGCTTTGGCTTTCCACGATTGCCTTCACGGTATGTTTTGCCGCCTGGACGATTTTCTCGATCATCGGAATTCAGATCAAGAAGGATCTCAACCTCAACGACACGCAGTTCGGCCTGCTTGTCGGCACACCGATCCTCACCGGCAGTCTCATCCGGCTGATGCTGGGCATCTGGACTGACCAATATGGCGGTCGCATCGTCTACACACTGGTGATGCTGTCGGCCGCGGTCGCCACTTGGCTCCTGACCTACGCCTACGACTACACCACGTTCCTCATCGCGGCGCTCGGCGTAGGGATTGCCGGCGGCTCGTTCGCCGTCGGCATCGCCTATGTTTCGCGCTGGTACCCGGCCGAAAAGCAGGGCACGGCGCTAGGGATTTTCGGCGCCGGCAATGTCGGCGCTGCAGTGACGAAGTTCTTGGCGCCGCTCGTGATGGTGGCATTCGGCTGGCAGACGGTCGCGCAACTCTGGGCGCTCGGCCTCGTCGTTATGGCGGCAATTTTCTGGTTCGGGACCAAGGACGATCCCGAGCTCGAGAGACGCCGCAAGGCTGGGCTAAAACCCGAGCCGTTCTCGGCAATGCTGGAGCCGCTTAGGAACCTGCAAGTCTGGCGGTTCTCGCTCTATTATTTCTTCGTATTCGGCGGCTTCGTCGCGCTCGCGCTATGGCTGCCGCGCTATTACGTGGGCGTCTACAATCTCGATATCGTCACGGCCGGCCTGCTCGGCGCGGCCTATTCGATCCCGGGTTCGATTTTCCGCATTCTCGGCGGCACGCTCTCCGATAAGTACGGCGCCCGCCGGGTGATGTACTGGACCTTCATCGGTTCGGTGATCTGCACTTTTTTCCTCTCCTATCCGGCGACGACGTATGTCGTCGGCGGCATTCGCGGGCCGATCGAGTTCACCATCGCGCTTGGATTCATCCCCTTCACCATGCTGACGTTTGTGCTCGGCTTTTTTATGAGCCTCGGCAAGGCGGCGGTCTACAAACACATCCCGGTCTATTACCCCGGCCGCGTGGGGTCGGTCGGCGGCGTCGTCGGCTTGATTGGTGGGCTCGGCGGCTTTGTGCTTCCGATTGCATTCGGCGCGATGAACGATCTGATCGGCGTGTGGACGAGCTGCTTCATGCTCATGTTCGTCGTCGTCGCCGTGTCGCTCGCGTGGATGCACTTCGCCATCCTCTACATGGAGAAGCGGCAGATTCCTTCCCTGGCCGGGCCGCAATACCTGCCTGAGGCCGACATCCTAGGCCCCGTTCTCCCGTCGCATCCCAGCGTGCCGGCATCAGAACCTGCGCGTGGAAATCTGATTCCAGCCAAGCGACCCAGCCGAACCCAAACATCCGGGGTGCCGGCGTAGGCGCAGCATTTTCCCAAGCATCGAGCGAGGAGAACATGACCATCACGAAGGTCGATCCTGTCAGGACCCCGGCGGCAAGCCGGACCTGGCTCGATCAATGGGCTCCCGAGGACGCGCATTTCTGGGAGAACAAGGGCAAGCGCCTGGCGTGGTGGACTCTTGCCATCACGACCGCGAACCTGATCATGGCGTTCATCATCTGGTTCGTGGTCTCGGCGCTCGTCGTGCGGCTGCCGGCGGTCGGCTTCAAGCTCTCGAGCACTCAGCTCTTTTGGCTCGCTGCCATGCCCGGGCTCGCCGGTGGCACGCTCCGCATCATCCATACGTTTCTGGTGCCGGTGTACGGCACGCGCCACGTCGTAGCCTTCTCGACCCTCTCGCTACTGATCCCCGCGGTGGGTTGGATCTATGCCGTGCAGGATCCGACGACGCCCTATTGGGTCTTGATGTCGCTCGCATTTCTCGCGGGGCTCGGCGGCGGGAATTTCTCGTCGTTCATGCCATCGACGAGCCTGTTTTTCCCCAAGCGGCTGCAGGGAACCGCGCTCGCAATCCAGGCCGGTATCGGCAATTTCGGCGTCTCGGTCGTCCAGTTCGTGACGCCCTGGATTATCGGTTTCGCGCTCGCCGGCTCGCTGCTCGGCGACCCGGAGACCTTTACGCGGCCGAACGGCGCGACTTCATCAATTTGGCTGCAGAATGCGACCGCGATCTACGTGCCTTTCATCCTCGTGTTCGGCATCGCCGCCTGGCTGATGCTGAAGAGCGTTCCAGTGCGCGCCAATTTCCGCGAGCAGCTCGACATCTTCAAGGAGAAGCACGGCTTCTACATGACGCTACTCTACATCATGACGTTTGGATCGTTCTCAGGCCTCTCGGCGACGTTCCCACTTCTGATCAAGCAGATTTATGGGGGCTTTCCCGGCGCGCCGGACCCACTCGCCTATGCGTTCCTGGGGCCGCTGGTAGGCTCGGTCGCCCGCGTCGCCGCCGGACCATTGTCGGATCGCGTCGGCGGCGCCCGTGTCACGCATTGGTCCGGCATCGGTATGCTGGTCAGCGCGATCGCAGTGACCTTCTTCACGCAGCCGGCTTCGCTCGCGGACTTCCCGTATTTCGTCTGGACGATGCTTGGTCTGTTCTTCTTCGCCGGCGTCGGCAATGCTTCGACCTTCAAGCAGATGCCAATGATCTTCCCGCCGCGTCAGGCCGGTGGCGTAAT